>JAKAIJ010000082.1 GCA_021814355.1 Acidobacteriota bacterium | reverse complement strand
TGGACCGTGGTCCGCCAGCGGGTCGAGCTCTCGGAGCCCGGCGCCGCGTGGCGCGAGACCCAGATCGCGGCCGGCGACGGCAAGGAGCACTTCGACTGGGACACCCGGGTCCGCCACGCCGCCCACCACACGGCGAGCGACGTGGATGCCAAGGCGGTCCTCGGGGGCCACGCCCGCGCGGTCCTGACCGGCAACATCCGGATGGAGCGGGCTTCCACCGGGGGCGACGCCCGCCTCGCCAGCCACGTGCTGATGCTCTCGCCCGGCGCGAGGGCCGACAGCGTGCCGGGGCTCGAGATCAAGGCCCTCGACGTGAAGGCCTCCCACGCCGCGAGCGTGGGCCAGGTGGACGAGGAGCAGATGGTCTACCTCATGAGCCGCGGCCTGGACGAGGCTCAGGCGCGCCATGCGGTGGTGGTGGGGTTCCTCGCGAGCCTCTTCGGGCGCGCCCCGCTGCCCTTCGCCGCGGCCCTGCTCGATCCGCTGCTCGAGGCGAAGATCCGGGCGTAGGCGACGGGGGGAGCCATGACCGATCCGGCCTTCAAGAGCGATCTCCTCGACGTGGATCCGTTGATGATGGATCTCCTCCTGGACCACTACAAGCACCCGCACAACTTCGGGGAGCTCGCCGGGGCCGACGTGGTCCACGAGGAGGGGAACCCCTCCTGCGGCGACCAGATGAAGATCGCCCTCAAGACGAAGGGCGGCGTCATCGAGGAGATCAAGTTCTCCGGCAAGGGGTGCATCATCAGCCAGTCCGCGGCCTCCATCCTCACGGACCTCGTGAAGGGCGCGCCCCTCGATCGGGTCCGGACGATCACCAAAGAAGAGATGCTCGAGAACATCGGAATCCCCATCGGCCCCATGCGGCTCAAGTGCGCCCTGCTCGCCCTCAAGGTCCTCAAGGCGGGCGTGTACGGCCAAGCCGCCTGGCCGGGGGAGGAGGACGACGAGTGAGGGAAGGGAACGTGCGCGAGAAGTACGTGAGTGGGAAATAGGCGGGTGAAGAACCGAGAAACCCAATAGGCAAAGTTGGTCAACCCACGAGCTCACGCACTCATCCACGGGCCGGGTAACGCGGGCAGCTTGCGGTTCCGGAAGGCGAGGTCGCAGGAATGGCTGACTGGATCGAGGTGGCGAAGGTGGACGCGATCGGGCCTAGGGGGCTCGAGGTTCAACTGGGCGAGGAGCCGGTGCTTCTCGTGCGGAAGGGTTCCGAGGTCTTCGCCCTCCACGGGATCTGCAGCCACCAGGACATGGAGCTGGCCGGCGGGTACGCCGAGGGCCCCGCGTGGGTCTGCCCCCACCACGGCGCGAAGTTCGACCTGAAAAGCGGCGAGGCGGCGGGGATGCCCGCGGTGGAGGGGATTCCGGTCTACCCCGTGAGGGTCGAGGGCGGGGTCGTCTTTCTCCGGGAGCCCGCATGACCGAGAGCGCCCTGAGAGCCGCGCCGGCGGCCTACGACGTGCAGCGCGTCCGCCGCGACTTCCCCATCCTCGCGCGCAAGGTCAACGGCCGCGACCTCGTCTACCTCGACAACGCGGCCTCGAGCCAGCGTCCGAAGGCGGTGGTGGACGCCGTCGTGGAGTCCATGACCGTCTCCAACGCCAACATCCACCGCGCCATCCACACCCTCGGCTACGAGGCGACGGTAGGGTACGAAGAGGCCCACAAGAAGGTGGCGCGCTTCATCAACGCCCGAAGCTGGCGCGAAGTCGTCTTCGTCCGCAACGCCACCGAGGCGCTCAACCTCGTGGCCGGGGCGTGGGGCTTGGCGAACCTGCGCGCCGGGGACGAGGTCGTCCTCACGATCATGGAGCACCATTCCAACATCGTCCCCTGGCAGATGCTCCGGGCGCGCCTCGGCGTGACGCTGAAGTTCATCCCCGTCACCCCGAGCGGCCTTCTCGACCTGGACGCCGCGGCCCGGCTCATCACCCCAAGAACCCGGCTCGTCGGCGCGGTCCACGCCAGCAACGTCCTGGGCGCCGTCAACCCCGTGGGAGCGCTGAGGGACCGCGCGCGCGCCGTGGGGGCGAAGTTCCTTCTCGACGGCGCCCAGTCCCTTCCCCACATGCCCGTGGACGTGCGGGCCCTCGACTGCGACTTCTTCGCCGCCTCGGGCCACAAGATGTGCGGTCCCACGGGGATCGGCTTCCTCTACGCCAAGAAGGAGCTCCTGGAGGAGATGCCGCCCTTCCTCACGGGCGGCGACATGATCGCCACCGTCACCCCCGAGGGCTCCACCTGGAACGAGCTGCCCTGGAAGTTCGAGGCGGGCACCGCGGCCATCGCCGAGGGGATTGGCCTGGGCGCCGCCGTGGACTACCTCTCCGGGCTCGGCATGGAGCGGGTCCTCGCCTACGAGGAGGAGCTGCGGGGCTACGTCCTCGAAAAGCTTCTGGCCTTCCCGGGCCTCACCCTCTACGGCCACCGGAAGGGGGAGCACCTGGCGGTCTTCTCCTTCAACGTGGACGGCGTCCATCCCCACGACGGCGCGAACCTTCTCGACCGCCTCGGCGTCGCCGTCCGCTCGGGCCACCACTGCGCCCAGCCCCTCATGGCCGCCCTCGGGATGGACAACACCCTGCGCGCCAGCTTCTACCTCTACAACACGAAGGAGGAGGCCGACCACCTCCTCTACGCCCTCGGCGAGGTGAGCCGCCTCTTCGTCCACGGGCGATAGCCGCGGCCCGGGAAGGCGGCCGGGCGGGAGGAAGGTAGGCCTGACCGGACTCCGTCCTCCGCCGTTCTCTTACTCCGCGGCGTGCGTGGCCTCGATCTCGGCCTCTTCGGCGGCGGCGCGGGCGGTGCCTTCGGCCACGTTCACGCGGGCGAAGAGGACGATGCCGAGAACGAAGAAGGCGCAGAGGGAGAGGATGCTCGAGCGGGGGCTGCCGGTCCAGGTCCCCACGAGGGCGTAGAGCAGGGGGCCCATCACGCCGGCGAACTTCTCGGCGAGGCCGTAGATTCCGAAGAACTCGCCCGACTTGGCCTTGGGCAGGAGCCCCGCGTAGACGGCGCGGCTCAGGGCCTGGGTGCCGCCCTGGACCGTCCCCACCATCCACCCCAGCATGAAGAACTCGGCGGGGGTCTTCAGGAAGAAGCCCCAGACGGGCACCACCGTGTAGATGCAGAGGCCGAGCAAGACGGCGCGCTGGGCGTCGAGCTTGTCCGCGAGACGATCGAAGAGGCGCCGGCCCAGCAGCAGGGCGAAGAGGAACCCCGCGGCCTGGTTGATCGCCATCATGGCAAACCCGCGGGCGATGGTCACGCCCCCCGAGAGGTTGGCGTAGGCCCCCATGACCGGGAAGGTGACGGCGGTCCAGAGGACCATCGCCAGAAAGGCGCCGCGCCACCGGCTCGCCGGGTCGGGGACGCGCCCGTACATCAGGGCGTAGGGAAAGGCCACGAACTGGGTGAGCAGGAGCATGGAGATGAGGTGCTTCATCTCCAGGCCCAGGGTGGCGCCGTAGGCTGTGGCGAGGAGGATGATGGCTCCCACCCCCTCCATGTAGAACCAGAAGGCCACGAGCATCTTGAAGAGCTCGCGGTAGCGGCGGATGTCCCGCAGGGTGTGGCGGAGGCGCACGAGGGTGTCGCGCAGGCGGCTAGTGCCGCCGCCCCCCGCCAGCGGCGTGGCGGGGGGCTCGGGAACACCGAAGAGCAGTGGAAGGGAGAAGAGGAGCCACCAGACCCCCACGGAGAGGAAGGCGAGGCGCACGGCGGTGGCGCTCGCGATCCCGAGGGCGGGGGCGAAGAAGTAGAGGGCCGTGTTGAGGGCCAGAAGCAGGCCGCCCCCCACGTAACCCATGGCATACCCCAGGCTCGAGTTCCGGTCGAGATCCTCCGGGCGCGAGACGTGGCAGAGGAGGCTGCTGTTGAGCCCCAGGGCGATGTTCATGATGACCTGCGTAGCTACGTAGAGAACGAGCCCCGCGTGCCAGTGGCCCGTGCGCAGGACCACCATCGCCGAGGAGAGGAGCCCGCCCGCCGCCGTCATGACGAGGAGCAACCGTTTACGGCGGCCCGTGATGTCGGCGTAGGTGCCCGCGAGGGGCGAAAGGAGGGCGGCGATCAGCAGCGCCGCCGCCACGGCGAAGGCGAACCGGTCGTTGGCGGCGTTGCGCGCCGCGGCGAGAGCCTTGGGGTCGGAGGCCAGGCTTCCCGCCGCCAGGAAGGCGGGCGTGGCGATGGCGATGAAATAGGGGGGGAAGAAGGTGGAGGCGGTGGTCGTGACGTAGGCGTGGTTGGCCCAGTCGTACCAGGACCAGCAGCGGACGGCGCGGCGGTAGACCTTCTCGGCGGCCGCCTCCGTCCCAGGTCCCGAAGTCCCTCCCATCCCCACCTCCGGCCGCCCCGGGGCAGTATAGCCGTCCGGGTGGGCGGGCGCCACCGTGTGCGCCGCCAGTCCCGGCCCATCTCCGTCGTCGGCCTCCGCGCCCCCTCACGTCCCCTTCTTGAACGCATCGGTCCAGTCCACCTTGGCGGTGTACTGCATGACCGCGAAGAGGGTCAGGACGCACAGAACGGTGATGGCGAGTCCGGTGAAGGACTCCAGGAAAAAGGTGGCGGCGAAGAGGACCTGGTAGAGGAGCTGGGAGAGCCCCACCTCGAGGAAGGCGAACCGCGGCCCCACCGCCGCCCGCACGTAGGAGACCACGAGGAACAGCGAGACGGCCGAGGCGATGGCGAAAGAGGCGGGGACCGAGAGGTGGTCCACCAGGTAGGCGAGCAGCAGGTGGAAGCTGAAGTAGGCGGCGCCGATGAAGAAGAAGTGCATGGGATGGACGGGCACCCCCTGGCGCGCCGCGATGATGAACAGGAGGAAGAAGAAGAGGAAGAGCGAAACGGGGGCGGCGAAGGTGACCTCGCTCACCCAGGGGCCGGGGTTGAGCCTGTGGGGCAGGGCCACGCCGAGCTGGACCCCCGAGACGAGGTTGCGGTACTCCCAGCGGAGCGACCAACCGCGCCCGCTGCGGGTCTTGGCGCTGGGGGAGACGGAGTTCGGCGGGAAGTCCACCCCTTCGAAGTCGGTTCCCACCGTGAGGCCGAAGTCCCGTACCTGGCTCACGGAGTCGCCGAAGAGGTACCACCACTCGTCCATCCCCTGGGAGGCGTAGGTGACCTCCACCACACAGGAGCGCTCCGGGCCCAGGGCCACGGCGCGGGAGACCTGCCCGTCGGCCACCCGGAGATCCCGGGCCGGCGCTCCATCCACCGAGAGCCGCAGGTCGTCGTAGACAGCGCCCCGGGAGGGGAGGGTGAAGACGAAATGGATCTCCTGCGGCTCCTTCGTGGGGTTGGCCACGGTGTAGCGGCCGGTGAAGCGGACCTTGTAGGTGGAGTACCAGAGAAGCCCCTTGCGACGGTAGTCCAGCGCCAGATCGGCCTTCACGTCGCTGGCGGAGAGCGCCACGTCGTGGCAGACCTCCTGGATCCGGCTCTCCTTCCGCTCCTTCCCGTCGCGCTCCACCGTGACGGTGCGCTCCTCCCGGGTGGTGTAGTGGGCGCGCGGGGCGGCCTGGCGCTGGGGCTCGCCCCAGAGTTGCCCCACCGCGCCGCGCAGCTTGTTGTCCTGGCTCGAGGTCCGGAACTGGACCGTGGAGCCCAAGACGAGCCAGGCAAAGGTCACGCAGACGAAGATGAAAACGATTCCGGCCATCCGTTTCAACATGGTCTACCCCCACAGGCGGAGGGCCCCTTCCGCCGGGGCCGGAGGCGCCGGGAGTGGGAAGGAGCCCCTCCCGAAGAAGACGTGACGGGCGACGAGCGCGAGGGGAGGCGTGCGCAGGACGGCGCAGGCGGCCTCCAGGAGAAGGGCCGAGCGGCCGCCCCAGTCCAGGGCGCGACGCAGGGCGAGGCGGGACACGAGCCGGCTTCGAAACCGCTCCCCGGCGTAGGCCTCGAGGGCGTTCGGGTGACCGGAGAGGTGGGCTTGGGCCACGTCCGCGGCGTACCGCGAGAGCCGCAGGCAGGCGTCTAGGCCGCCCGCGGTGAGCGGGGAGACCGCCCCCGCGGCGTCGCCCACGAGCAGACCCCGGGCGCAGCCGATGCGGTCCAGGACACCCCCCACGGGGATCAGCCCGCCGCGCCGCTCGAGGGGGCGGCCCGGGGCGAGGGCGCCCAGGCCGGGCGCCCTTGCCCGGAAGGAGGCGAGCGCGGCGGCGGGCTCGTACCCTCGCGCGTGCCCCGCCACGCCGATGTGGACCGACTCGCCGTCCTCCACAACCCATCCAATGTAGCCCGGCGCACAGGCGGGGTCGAGGAAGCAGTGGAAGGCGGGCGGGCGGCTTGTGGCGGGAGCGGTGTGGACCTCCTCCAGCCCCAGGAGCCACTGCCGGTTCTCGGCGAGCCCCAGGTCCCTCGCCACCCGGGACCGCGCGCCGTCGGCGCCCACGACCAGGCGCGCCCCCCACGCCTCCCTCAACCCGGCCCGCTCGAGGTAGACCCGCGACCCCCCGCGGTGGGGCTCGGCGCCCAGGTAGGAGGTCCCCGGGAGCCAGCGGACTCCCGCTCGGAGGCACTCCTCGAGCTTTCGGCTGTAAAGGGCGCCCATGCGCCCCACCCGGAACTCGTCCTTCAGGCTCTCGAGGGTCAGGGCGCGCCCCGAGGGCGAGTAGAGCAGCACCCGCCGCACCGGGGGCCCGAGGCAGGAGGCAGGGAGGTCAAAGTCCTCGAGGGTGCGCCGGACGAAAATCCCCGTGGTGCGCACCCGCGCATCCACGCGGACGCGGCGGTCCACAAGGACGACCAGGAGCCCACGGCGCGCCATCCCTTCGGCGGCCGAAAGTCCCGCCAGCCCGGCTCCCACCACCACCACGTCAGAGCGCGGCACAGGCGGTCTCTCTCCGGCGCGAGGGGGGGAGCCCCCGAAGCCGGACCCGGCGGCCGTTGCCGTCCATGATGAGGGCGGCGTGGCGCGGCGGGGGATTGGCAAATGGCAAAGTAGTTGTCAATATAAAGTATCCTCCCAAAAAAAGAGAAGGCAGCGCCGAAGAGCCCGCTAACCCTCCCGGACCGCCTCGATGAGGTCCTCCATGTGGGCGAGATAGCGCTCCAGGGCGCGCCGTCCGGCGGGGGTGAGCCGGAACTCGGTGCGCGGCACCCGCTCCCGGAAGGACTTGGCGCACGCCACGTAGCCCGCCTCCTCCAGCTTGCGCGCGTGCACGGAGAGGTTCCCGTCGCTGGTGCCCAGGAGCGCCTTGAGTTCCCGGAAACTCATGGACGGGGAGACCGCGAGGGCGCTCACGATGCCCAGGCGGGTCTTTTCGTGGATGACCTGGTCCAGCTCGCGCGCGCTCATGGGTCGGGCGGGCTTCTCGGCCCCCGCGCTCCCCCTCGGGCGCTCGTTGTGGTCCGGCCTAGCCACCGTAGCGCCTCGCGATCACGGAGCCGAAGACGATGTGGAGCCCGCCGAACCCCGCCGCGAGCGACAGGTCCCCGAGGGAGGCGGGGAGAAAGAGGGCAGCGGCCCCCAGGGCCATGAAGCAGAGCCCCAGGAGCGGCACGATGCGCACGGAGAAGGCCCCCGCCGTCGTCACGCCGGCGCCGTAGAGCAGGAGCCAGAGCCCCGGCAGGGGCTGCTGGAGGCGGGCCTGGTAGAGGGTCAGGGTCAGAAGGGCGCCCGCGAGGAGCGGCGGGGCCAGGCCCAGGGCGAACCGGCGTCCCGGATTGGAGAGGAGGCTCGTTCCAGCTCGGCGGGACTTGGCCACCATGAACGCGATCCCTGCGGCCCCCGCCAGCAGCGCCTCACCCAGCCAGCAGAGGAGCCAGTGGTGGAAGGTGGCCTGGCGCGAGGCGAGCCACGCGGCGGCGAGGGCCGTGGCGCCGACCACCACCGTGCCCCACCCCGGCACGTCGGTGAAGGCGCTGGCTCGCTGCATGGCGTCGCGGATGTAGCGCAGGTTATCCAGGGCGTGTGCGTGGAGACTCGGGGGGGCGTCGGGTTCGGGGCGGGGCTCGGCGGCGTCCATGACCGGAAGTATAGCGCCGGATTCGACGTTTGTCAAGTACTTTATATCGTAGAGTAACTCCGCCTTCGGGGCGCGTGGTACGATGATCGCTAGGAGGGCGCGAATGCCGGTCCGTCGCCCGCACCTGGGTTTTCTTGTGGCCGCCGCGCTTTTCCTGATGGCGCCCAGCGTCCGGGCCGACACCTACGACAGCCGCACCCTCGTCGCGGTGACGGCCCGCGGCCCCTCGGACACGGAACTCCTCTACGCCTGCAACTTCGACATCGCGGGGCGCCGGGGCGACGTCTACAAGGTCCTGCTCACCCCCGCCCAGCTCGACCTGCTCCTTGCCAAGGGGCTGCGGATCGAGATCCTCTACGACGAGATGGCCGAGGACCGGCGGCTCTGGCGCGAGGCCGACGAGGCGCCGCGGGTCCCCGGCGCCGCGGCCTACTACACGGCCTCCCGGTTCAACACCGTGAACCCGCCCGCGGGCAGCCTCATGGAGCATCTGCTCCAGCTTTACAACGCCCACCCCGACGTCTGCCGGCTCTACAACCTCGGCGCCACCCAGGACGGAGCCTACGACATCGTGACCATGAAGGTATCGAAGAACCCCGACGCCGTGGAGGCGGAGCCCAAAATCCGCATCTACGCCAACATCCACGGGGACGAGAAGGGCGCCGAGATGGTGGCGTGCGACGTCCTCGACACGATCCTCGCGGGCTACGCGGCGGTCCCCCGGGACGCCACCGCCCGGAAGCTGGTGGACGAATCGGAGATGTGGTTCATCCCCATGGGCAACCCCTGGGGCAACGCCAACAGCTCGCGGTACAACAGCCGCACGGTGGACCTCAACCGCAACTTCTGGGGCCCCGCCGGGTCCGACGCTCCGCCCGCTTGGTCCGAGGCCGAGACGCAGGCCATCCGGGACCTCACCGAGGCCGCCACCGCCTGGCACGGCAAGAAGCGCTTCACCACCTCCCTCTCGTTCCACGGAGGCGCCACCTGCTTCAACTCGGTCTGGAACTACGCCCACGCCGAGCCCGGAGACGAGCCCATCTTCTGGACCTCGCGCACGGGCGGGACCGGCTGCGGCGCGCAGACCTACTGCCCCACCATCGCCCCGTACGGCCTCGCCAAGGCCTATCAGGACGGGTGCACGACGGCGGGGTTCTGGTTCACCGAGGGCTACGACTGGTACGGGACGAGGGGGGACACGAACGATTGGGCCTACGGGCAGTGGACCGACCTCGACACCACCATCGAGGTGACGGCCCAGAAGACCCCACCGGTCTCCTCCATCCCCGTCTTCTGCGCCGAACACCGGCAGGCGGTCCTCAACTACATGCTCAAGACCTTCCAGGGAATCCACGGGGTGATGACGGACCAAGCCACGGGGGCTCCCCTGGACGGCACCGTGGCGGTCACCGCCACGGCCTCCGCCTCGGGCCCCGTGCCCCGCGACTACCCGGCCGTCTACACCGACCCGGCGGCCGGGGACTTCCACCGGGTTCTCCAGCCCGGTACCTACACGGTCCGGTGCAGCGCCCCCGGCTATCCGGCCACCGTCATCCCCGGCGTCGTGGTGGCCGCCGACGCGGGAACCGTGGCCAACTGCGCGATGTGCCGGACGGGCCTGGCCTACGGCGGCTCCAGCTTCGCCGACGCCTGCTCGGGGACGGGCGCGGGGGGCGGCGACGGCTGGCTGGACGCGGGCGAGGACGCGGTAGTCCAGGTGACCCTCTCCAACCCTGGCTCCGTCGCCGCCACCGGCGTTAGCGCCGCGCTCGGCACGACCACCCCTGGGATCACCGTCACCCGCGCCGTCGCCGTGTTTTCCGACGTGCCCGGGGGCGGCTCGGCCACCAGCGCGGCTCCCCACTTCGCCCTCTCCGTGGGAACGGGCGTCCCCTGCGGGACGACGGTGGCCCTCTCCCTCCACATGACCTCCGCGCAGGGGGCGTGGGACGACGGGTTCACGCTGGTGACGGGGCAGGTGACGCCGGGAAGCTCGCAGGCCCTCTTCGCCGAGACTTTCGACGGTGCGGCCTTCCCGCCCTCCGGGTGGGCAAAGGCCGCCGTGTCGGGACTCCAGGGGGACTGGACCCGGGCCACCGCGACAATCCACCCGGCAGGCGGATCGCCCCACGGAGGTGCCGGCATGGCGGCCTTCAACTCCTTCACGGCGCCCGGCGCCAACAGCACCCGGCTCTACCGGACCGCTGCCGCGGCGATCCCCGCCTCCGCGGGCTCGGCGACCTTTACCTTCTGGATGTACCACGACGCCGGCTACGCCTCCGGCGACGCGGTCCAGGCGCAGGTCTCGGCGGGGGGCGGAGCCTGGACCGACGCCGGCGCGGCGGTGCCGCGCTACGACGGCTCCACGGGCTGGAAGTCGCACGCCGTGGACCTGAGCG
>JAKAIJ010000081.1 GCA_021814355.1 Acidobacteriota bacterium | reverse complement strand
AGCTTGAGGGGGGTGAGGTCTACGTGGAGCTTGTCGGGAACGTCGGCGGGGAGACACTCGACCTCGACCTCGCGCATGATGACGTCCACGATGGCGCCCTGGTTTTTGACGCCGAAGGCGACGCCCTCGCAGACGATGGGCACTCGGACCCTGACCTTCCGGTCCATGTCAATGCGCTTGAAATCGGCGTGGAGCAGGGCGTTCGTCGTGGGGTCAATCTGGAAGTCCTTGATCATGACGTGCCGCTTGTTCTTCGTGCCCTTGAGCGAGAAGAGCAGGATGGAGTTCATCCCCTTCTCGGACCTGAGGATCTGGATGATTTTGCGGGAATCCACGGCGATGGGCACGGGCTCCTTCTCTCCCCCGTAGACGATGGCGGGGATGAGCCCGAGGTTCCGCACGTCCCGGCGGGCCTTCTTTCCCGCCACGTCCCGCTTCTCCACTTCGATTTCAATGAACTCGGCTGCCATTACTCGCTCCTGGGGCGGCCGTGGGGAAGCGCCGCTCATGAAACAATTATGCTATCAGAGAAGGCCCAGATTTTCAAGTTGTTCGAGAGCCCCGGGGAGGATCACCGCGCCTCCGCGGGCGGTTCCGGTTGTTTCTCCGAGGGCACGGGGGGGCGCCGGACCCGGACCCGGTGGATGCGCTTCTTGTCCGCGGAGAGGATCTCCACATCGAGCCCCTCGATGCGGGCCTTCTCGCCCGGGTGGGGAATGGTCCCGAGGGCCGTGGTCACCCAGCCGGCCACCGAGTCGTAGTCCCCTTCGGAGAGCTCAACTCCCAGCGTCTCCGCCACGTCGTAGAGGGAGGCGCGGCCGAGGGCCTCCACGACCCCCTCGCCCACGGCACGGATGGGAGCCTCCTCGGTCTCGCCGCTCTCCTGGATCTCGCCCACGATCTCCTCCAGGAGGTCCTCCGTGGTCACGAGCCCGTCCACCCCCCCGTACTCGTCCACCACGATGGCGAGCTGGACCTTGTGCTCCTGGAAGTCGCGCATGAGCTTGGCGATGGGCTTGTTCTCGGGGACGAAAGGGACCGGCCTGGCGAATCCCTTCACCGGCGCGGCCTCCTGTCCCGCGCGCAGGGGGCCCAGCAGTTCCTTGACGTAGACGACGCCCACGATGTTGTCCACCTGGCCCTCGAAGAGGGGAAGCCGGGTATGGTGCGCACGGGCCAGGAGTTCGACGGCGGTCTTCACGGAGGTTCCCGCCTCGGCGCAGACCATGTCGGTGCGGGGCGTCATCACCTCGCGCACGACGGTGTCGCCGAACTCGAGCACGCTCTGGACGAGGAGCGAGTCCTCCCCCTCCAGAATGCCCTCGCGCTGGCCCACGTTGATGAGCGCCGCGATCTCCTCCTCCTTGTCCTCGCCGCCCTGCTGTTCGTGGCGCCGCAGGTAGCCCTCCAGGAGCCGAGAGAGCAGAAGGCCCATGGGGTAGACCAGGGGGGTGAGCACCCACCCGAGGGCCCGGAGGAAGGGCAGCCCCACCGCCAGGGCCCGCTCCGGGTCCAGCGCGGGGCCGAGCTGGGCGAGGAGCACCACCGCGAGGACGGCTCCGAGCCCCGCGGCGAGCCCGCGGCCGTCCACGAGCGTTTCCGCGCCGGGGCCGCGCAGGAGGTGCTCCACCCCGAAGGCCAGCGAAGCGGCGGCCGCCAGGATGCCCACCTGCAAGCTGAGGAGGAAGGAGGGCTTGCGGTCCAGAAACTGGCGCAGCAGCCGGGCCGCAGGGGTGTGCTCCTCGGCCATCTTGGCGAGCGCCACCGGAGAGAGGTTGTTGAGGCCGCCGCGCGCCGTCAAGAGGAGAAGAAGCGCGAGCCCCGAGGCGACGCACGCGAGCAGGGTCATGCCGGGAGCCCCCACCGACGGGCCAGGGCCTTCTCTCTGCGGGCCATCCGCCCCTGGTCGGTTTCGTGGTCATAGCCGGCCAGGTGCAGAAGGCCGTGGAGCAGGACCCGGTAAAACTCCCCCGCGAAACCGTGGCCCCGCTCCCTGCCGTTGCGCGCCACGACGGCAGCGCAGATCAGGAGATCGCCCAGGTGGACCCGCCCCGTTCCGTCGGATTCGCCGTCCGGGAAGGCCAGCACGTCCGTGGGGCCGCGCTTGCGGCGGTAGCGCGCGTTCAAGGCGGCCATGCGGGCCCTTCCGCAGACCTCCACCGCCACGGAGCCCTCCACTCCCAGCTCCCCCATCACGTCCAGGGCGAACCGGAGCGTCCGGTCACGCGGGATTTTCGGACGGCGCGTCCCCACCCTCAGCGCCACTTCCCTCTGCCTCACCCTCGCCCTCCTTGTCGAACCGGTACCCCGGATACGAGATCCTCCGGCTGAACACGCCGATCAGGATGGTGTGGAACGCGTCCTGCACCTTCGCGAGGTCCCGGAAGGTGAGGTCGCATCCGTCGAGCTGGCCCTCCCCCACCGCCTTCTCGACGATCTCCTCGATAAGGGCGCGGATGCGCTGGTGGGAGGGTTCCCGCAGGACCCGGCTCCCCGCCTCGACCCCGTCGGCGAGCATGATGATGGCCGCCTCGCGGCTGCGCGGCTTCGGCCCTGGGTAGCGGTAGTCAGCCTCGTCCACGGGCCCCTTCTCTGGGTCGTGCTGGGTCAGCGCCTTGTCGTAGAAGTAGTGGATCTTCCGCGTTCCGTGGTGCTCCGGGATGACGTCCACGACCGCCTGGGGCAGGTGGTACTGCCGGGCCATGGCGACCCCCTCCTTCACGTGGGCGGCGATGATGAGCGCCGACAGGCGCGGGGGGAGCTTGTCGTGGGGGTTCTGCCCGTGGAGCTGATTCTCCACGAAGTAGACGGGGTTCAAGATCTTTCCGATGTCGTGGTAGTAGCAGGCCACCCGGCAGAAGAGGCCGTTGGCCCCGATCGCGTTGGCCGCGGCCTCCGAGAGGGTGGCCATCATGACCGCGTGGTTGTATGTGCCGGGGGCGTCGAGCGAGAGCCGCCTCAGGAGGGGGTGGTTCATGTTCGAGAGCTCGAGCAGGCGGACCTCGGTGAGCAGGCCGTAGGCGTTCTCGAAGAGGGGGACCAGCGGCGTCACCAGCATGGTGGTGAGCGGCAGGCCGGAGGCGAAGGCGAGCCCCGCCGGGAGCAGGACCTGGACCGGGTGGTCCCAGACCGGGTCGTTGGCGAGAACGGCCATCGCCAGGGCCGCGTTCACCGCCCCGAGGAGCATGCTCGCCCGCCACTGGGCCGTCCGCTGGGCCAGGTTGTAGGCCGCGTAGATGGCGGTGAATCCCGAGAGCATGGCGTAGACCATCATCGGGTAGTTGAAATCCAGCAGCACCCCGAAAAGCACCGCGAAGACCACCGTGTAGGTCGCGGCGATGTTCTTGTCCACCAGGAAGGTCACGAGCATGGCGCCGGCGGCGGCGGGGATGACGAAGCAGAGCAGCTCGGGCCGGCCCAGGAGCGGCTGGCGGGCGGTCTCCGAGAGGTTCTTGAGCAGGACGAGGAGCCCCTGGGTGAGCAGGAGGAAGAGGGTCATCACCTGCACCACCAGCACGAAGAGGTTGAGCCCCGGATAGTGCTGCTTCCGGTAGGTCTTGAGGTACATGAAGAGGAACGCCAGGAGGCCGAGCAGGAAAAGGGCGAGGGCCACGAGGAGGGGCAGGTTGACGTAGGCCTCGCTCGCCGTCTGGAAGGCCTCGATCTTCTGCTTGGCGCTGTCGTCCACCTTCTCGCCGGACTTGAGCAGGAGCTGGCCCTTGCGGACGAAGACCACGAGCGGCTCCACCTGGGCCGACGCGGCGTCCTGCCGGCGGGCCGTCTCCTGGGAGTTGAAGGTGAGGTTCGGCTGGAGGAGGTTCCGGGCGTACTCCTCGATGGCCCCGCGCTGCTGGGCAGGAATATCCAGGACCCCCTCGAGAAGCGCCCCCGGGAGGCGGCGGGCCGTGGCCAGAAGGATGATCTCGCTCTGCGCCGGGTTGCGCTGCTCCCACTCGGCGCCGGGCCTGCGGATGTCCCGGATGCGCAGCACCGGCTGGCGGTCCAGCCGGTCCGCGTCGGGGGCGATTTTGCGGGCGGCCACCTTGACGACGATCTCCTCGCCCAGCCGCTCGGCGTTCACCGTGAGGCCCTCGGCCTGGAACTGTCTCAAGGCGAACCGCGAGAGCCCCGTACCCATGAGATCGGACAGCGCGTTCAAGAGCCGCTCCTCGGCCTCCAGCCGCTCCTGGCGGCTGAGCCCCGGGCGGCGCACGAACTGCCGGTACTCGTCCAGCACCGCGCGGCCCGAGGCGAAGGCGGCGGCGACCCTGGCCGCCAGGGCCGCCCCCTGGGTCGAGTCCCAGTCGTAGACGGGAGGAACGCGGGCCGCGGCCTCCTCGCGCTTCTGCCGCGTCGCCACGGCGTCCTGAATCTGCAGGTCGAAGGGGGCCCGGATGTCCCGCGGCGCGGGCGTGCCGGGGGCCAGGGAGGGGGGCGGCTGCACCCGGAAGTGCTTGGTGAAGACGAGGAGCAGCGCGGCGAGGAAGACGAGGGCCCAGAAGTACTGGTTCTCCCGGAGAAAGCCCGCGGCTCGCTGGAAGCGGGTCCTGGGGCGGTTGCCCCGGTACTTCTTCCGCCGGGCCGCGGTCTCCGGGTCGCGCGGGTCGCCCAGGGGCTCGCTCATGGATGCGGGACCGTCCCGAGGGAGCGCGGCCCCGGGGCGCCGTCGTAGGCGCGGATGATCTGCTGCACGAGCGGGTGGCGCACCACGTCCTTTTCGGTGAAGTGGAGGAAGACGATCCCCTCGATCCCCTTCAGGACCTCGATGGCGTCCACCATCCCCGACCGGCGGGCCGGGTCAATGTCAATCTGCGTGATGTCGCCCGTGATGACCGCCTTGGAGTTGAAGCCGAGCCTGGTGAGGAACATCTTCATCTGGTCGGTGGTGGTGTTCTGGGCCTCGTCCAGGATGATGAAGGAGTCGTTGAGGGTGCGCCCCCGCATGAAGGCGATGGGGGCGATTTCGATGATGCCGGACTCGAGGAGCTTGTGGACCCGGTCCCCGTCCAGAAGGTCGAAGAGGGCGTCGAGCAGGGGCCTCAGGTAGGGGTTCACCTTCTCGGCGAGGTCGCCGGGAAGAAAGCCCAGCTTCTCCCCAGCCTCCACCGCTGGGCGGGTGAGGATGAGCCGCTTCACGTGCTTGTCGCGCAGCGCCGCCACGGCCATGGCCACCGCGAGGTAGGTCTTCCCGGTGCCCGCGGGCCCCACGCCGAAGACCACGTCGTTGTCCCGCATGGCGCGGACATAGCGGCCCTGGTTGAGTCCCTTGGGAAAGACCGAGCGCCCCGGTGAACACTGGATCTTCGCGTCCCTGTAGAAGTCGAGCAACTCCCCCCCGAAGCCGTCCTGGCGCAGCCCGAGCACGGTCTTCACGTCCGCCGCGCCCACGCGGATGCCCGCCCGGTGGACCGCCAGAAGCTGCTCCAGCGCGGCCCGGCAGGACGCGACCGCCGCCGCGGGGCCGTCCATAAGGAGGCTCTCGCCGCGGGAGGAGAGGCGGAGGCCGAGCGCCCGCTCGAGGAATTCGGCGTTGCGGTCCGAGGGCCCCATGATCTGCTGCAGGAAATCGGGCGGGAAGGGCTGCTCTTGCATCGTGACGGGAGGCGGAGGGAAACCCTCCGCCTCCCGGATGGTCCGTGCGTCCTTTACTTCGCCGGAGCCGGGGCCGGAGCCGGGGTCTCGGGCTGGGTGGTCTTCACGTCCTTCGGGGCCGCCGGGGCCGCCGGCTCCCACTTGTGGTGGCGGGCCGTCTTCTCGGCCCTCTTGGCGTCCACGTCGGTGTACTCGCGGTTGATCTTGAAGACCCAGTTCGGGTAGATCAGGTCGGGGTGATCCTTGATGAGGCCGCGGTTGGCGTCCCAGATGAGCGGCCACAGGAAGGGGTTCTCGTAGATGTCCTTCTTCGCGGAGATCTTCCAGAGGCAGTCGCCCTTGGCCACGGTGTAGCTGGTGGGCTTCGCCTCGAGGGCGCGCTGGGCCTCCAGGCGGCGGCGCTCTTCCTCGGCCTTCAGGCGCGCGATCTCGTCCTCCGCCTCCTTCTTGGCGCGGTCGGCGAGCTCCTTGGCCCGGTTGGCGGCCTCAAGGGCCTTGTAGTAATTGCAGGGCTGCCCCATCTGCCCCTCGGCTTCGGCCAGGGCGTCCTTGGCGCGCTGGAACGTGGTCGCGGCGTACTGCGGGGCCTGGGCGGCCTGCGCCGCGGCGATGGCCGCTTTGGCGGAGGCGATGGCGTTCTCGGCCCGGCCCTTCGCGGCGGCCTGCTCGGCGTCCGAGGCGGTCTTGCAGTCCTTGGCCTTGGCCACGAGCTCGAGGGCCTTCGCCTTGGCGTCGCGGCACTTCTTGTTGGCGACCAGGTCGTTGGCCTGGTCGAGCATGCCCTGGGCCTGCGCCACGCAGTCCGCGGCGTAGGCGGAGGCGCACGAGGCCTTCAGGTCGTTGAGGGCGGCCGTGGCGTCGCCCACCTCTTTGGGAGCCTTGGTGCAACACGCCGCGGTCAAGACGATCAGGGCCCCCACCAATCCCACCTTGAGCAGTCTCGTCATACCCGTCCTCCTTTTTTCGATCACTGGCCCGAGGGCCGCCTCGTCAGGATCCCGCCTCCACCTGGAGGATCTCCCCCATCTCCGTTGTGGCGGGTGCCTCGGGCTCGAGGGTCGTCCAGTTCACCTTGTCGGCCTGGACCTCCTGCATGGCCACGTGGGCCGGCTTCTGGCTGGAGGTCTCCACGCGCACCTGCGCCCCCTCCATGAGCTGCCGGGAGCGCTGGCTGCAGAGGACGACGAACCGGTACTTGCTGCCGATCTTCTCACTCACCTGGAACATCGGAACTCCTCAACCAAGTTTCGAGAGCGTCCGCGAGCTGCCGCCGCCGCACGCCTCGGGCTTCGGGACGGGTCCGGGCGGACCGGAGGATGCAGAGGACCTCGCCCACGGCGACGGCTAAGTCCTCATTTACCACATTATAATCGTACTGTTGCGCGAAAGCAAGCTCGCGAGCGGCGGTCTCCAAGCGCCGCCGCAGGTCGAAGCCGGCCTCCCGCCCGCGCGCGCCAAGGCGCTCGAGCAGCACCTCGAGGGAGGGCGGCAGGATGAAGACGAGGACCGCCGAGGGCCACGCCCGGCGGACCTGGAGTCCGCCCTGGACGTCAATGTCCAGGACCAGGTCCCGCCCTTCGACCGCGGCCCGTCGCGTCTCCGAGCGGTGGGTCCCGTAGAGGTTGCCGTGGACCTCCGCCCATTCGAGGAACTCCCCCAGCTCCCGTCGGCGCTCGAAGACGGCCCGGTCCACGAAGTGGTAGTCCACGCCGTCACGCTCGCCCGGCCTCGGCGGCCGGGTGGTGTGCGAGACGGAGAACCGCAGGGCGCCGTCGGCCTCCAGGAGTCGCCGGGCGATGGTGGTCTTGCCGGCGCCCGTGGGCGCCGACAGGACCAGCAAGACGCGCTCCGCCTCAGGCGACATTGGCGGCCTGCTCCCTCATCTGCTCGACGGCGAGGCGCATGGCCATCCCGGCCCGCGTGAGGTCCAGGAGGACCGACTTGGCGAGGAGGGTGGAGACCTCGCGCTGCATCTCCTGCACGAGGTGGTCGAGCCGGCGGCCGAGCTCCCGGTCCTCTCCCGCGAGGAGCCCGTCGAGGGCCGACGCGTGGGACTCGAGCCGGGTCACCTCCTCGGCCACGTCCGAGCGCTGCGCCGCCAGGACGGCTTCCTGCTCGAGGCGCCCCGGGTCCACCGCGGCGCCGAGTTGGGCCAGGCGCTGCTGGAGGCGGCCCTTCGCCCCCGCGACCTGTTCGCGCATGAGGCCGCGCGCCCTCTCCAGCTCGGCACGGATCGTCGCCCCCCCCCCGCGGAACTGCGCCTCCAGCCGGGCTCCCTCCCGCTTCCGCGTCTCGACGAAGGAGGCGAGCGCCTCCGCGAGCGCCTTTTCCAGAAGGGACTGGGCTTCGGCCTCCGCCCCGGGGGCCAGATGCACCCCGACGGCGTCGGGCAGGGCCATCGCATCCGAGAGGGTGAGCCCGCGGTCGAGGAGCCCCTCGGCGCGGAACTTTGCCGCCGCGGCGCCCGCCGCCCGCACCACCCCCTCCGAGAGGGTGAACTCCACGGCTTGGTCCGCGAGGTACTCAAGGGAGGCGGTCAGGTCCACCCGGCCGCGGCCCACCCTCCCCCGCACCAGCTCCCGGCAGCGCAGCTCGTGGCGCGACAGGGGGGCCGGGAGCCTCACGTGCAGGTCGAGCCCCTTGCTGTTCACCCCGCGCAGTTCCATGACGATCCGCAGCGCGGCTCCCTCCGCGCAGGCGCGGCCGTAGCCGGTCATGCTCTCCAAAGAGCCTCCTCGCCGAGGGCGCGCTCGGCCCGCGCCGTGGCTTCATTCAGGCCCGTCTCGACGGCACGGCGGCAGGCCTCCATCTCCGCCTCGGTTGCCTCCCTCGGGACCCGGATGGGGTCGCCGTAACAGAAAACGACCCGGGTGAAGGGGCGCGGGATCATGAAGGAATCCCAGCTGCGCAAGGTTTTTTTTTGAGCGCCGCCATCCCCACGGGGACCACCGGGAGGCCCGCCAGCCGGGCGGTCTGAACCACCCCGAGCTGGGCGATCCGCGCGGGGCCCTTGGGGCCGTCGGGGGTGAAGGCGATGTCGTAGCCCTGTCGGACCTTCCTCAGGAGCCCGTGGAGGGCGCGCAGCCCGCCCCGAGAGCTGGAGCCGCGGGTCGCGTCCATACCGAACCGCCGCATCACCCGGGTGACGAGCTCGCCGTCCCGGTGCCACGACACGAGGAAGGTGAGCCGCTCCCCCACGTAGGCGTAGACCATCATCAGGAGGGTCCCGTGCCAGAAGGCCATGATGTACTGGCCCCCGTCCCGCTTGATGGCGGCCGGGACCTCGCGCCCCACCGTCCGGACCCGCAAGGAGGAGTGAAGGGCCCGGACGAAAAGCGCCCCCGGGACCGGCGCGAGCCGGGTGAGCAGGAACTCCTTCACGCGCTTCTTGAAAGGTCTCTTGGACGGCCCCTCGCTCATGGCGGGACCATTTTAGCGTAAGGGGCGGGCCGAAAAAAGACCCGCGCGCGCTCCGGTCACACGCCGGTCTTGTAGGGGACGGGCCCCGGCGGCGGCGGCTCGGGTTCGGGAGGCGGCTCTTGGGGTAAATCCTCCGCCGCGGGGGGGGCCGGGGCCGGCTCCGGCCTCCAGGCGGCCCGCGGTTGCGGCGAAGGCGCGGAGAGGGGCGGAGGCGACGGGGCGGCGCTCCCCGTAAATTGTGCGGGCTCGTTCCGGAACTGGAGGATGGCGCGGGTGAGGACCGCCAGCTCCCCTTCGGGAAGCCGAAGGTAGGTCCATTCCCCCTGGACGCGGTGGCCCGCCACGGCCATCGAGCGGTAGGTGCGGAAGACGACGACCTCTTGGGCGCCCAGGGCGCAGGAGCCCAGGAGGAGCCAAGAGGCCGCCAGCAACGGCGCGACCCACGACGGCCGAGGGCCGCCCGTGTCCAGGGGAGCTCTCATCCAGGATTGTCCATTTGGAGCCTTGGTGCCTTGGCTACCGCAAACGGTTCTCGGCGGATAGGAAGCGTCTAGCCGACGGGGAGGGCCAGCGCATCCCTCTCCCGAATCGCGGGCCAAGCCCGACGATTCGGTCTGTTGCCCTTCGGAGCCCCGCTCCGCGGGCAGAGCCCGCAGGAGCCTCCCCGCCCCGGGCCAGAAGAGGTCCTTTGTGGGTGCGGCGCTGGCCCGGGCGTCCTTGGGGCTCCCTGCGCCTTCGGCTTGGGTGCAACCCGGATTTTGCTCACGTTCGAAGGCGTATTGTTCTGAGTCGGAGGTGGCGGGCATTTCGCGCGGGCTGCTCCCATCAACTGCAAAATCCGGGTTCATGGCACCACCTCCACCGAACAGCCCGCCTCCACCGGCGGCGCCTCCAGGACCCGGCCGCCCAGCGCGTGCACCGCCGCGGCCACGTCGCGGCGCCGGTCCGGCTCCACCAGGAAGACCGAGCAACCGCCCCCGCCCGCGCCGCACACCTTGGCGCCGAGGGCGCCGGCCCGCCGCCCCGCGGCGAACAGCGCCTCCGTCTCGGGGGTCAGGATACCGCCGGAGAGCCCCGCGCGGAAGTCCATCTCCCGCTCGAGCGCCCCTGCGGCGGACGCCCACTCCGCCGCCTCCAGCGCGTCCACCATGTCCCGGGCCGCCGCCGCGATCCCCTCGAGGGCGCGGCGCACCGCGGGCTCCCCGTCCAGAAACGCCTTGTAGAGCGCCCAGTTGGTTCCCGCCGAGAGGCGCGATCTTCCTCCATAGACCACCAGGAGGTGCTCCGCCAGGGAGTCCAGGTCCACGCACAGCTTCCGGACCGCCTCGCCCCCAGCCCGGTACTGGATGCAAAGAACCCCGCCCAGGAGGGCCGGCCAGAAGTCCTGGACCCCGGTGGGGATGCGGAGCTGGGCCGCCTCCAGGTCCCGGCACCGC
>JAKAIJ010000080.1 GCA_021814355.1 Acidobacteriota bacterium | reverse complement strand
CCCCATGGGCTCCCTGGTCACCTGGACGAGGATCCGCTCCCCCTCGTGGAGGTCGCGGACGGTGGGGCTGCTCGAAACGGCGGCGTTCTCGTCGTCGTCGAGCTCCTCCATGGGGCCCATGTCCCCCTCGAAGAGGAACCCGTCCCGGTCGAGGCCCACGTCCACGAAGGCCGAGGCCATCCCGGGAAGGATCCGGCTCACCCTGCCCACGTAGAGGTTGCCGACGAGCCCTTCGAGGTGGCGCGGCTCCTGGAAGTACTCCGTCAGACGGCCGTCCTCCAGGACGGCCAGGCGCGTCTGCCAGGGGTCGCAGGTGACCAGGAGCCGCTGCTTCACGGCCGCGGCCCCCGCCCTGGGGCGCGCCGGATGGACCGCCCCCTCATCGCCGCCGGTGGTCCGGGCCTTCCACGAGGAGGGTGCGGCACATCTCGTGGAGCCGCGAGCGGGTGCGCGTGCCGATGCGGTCTTCGAGGCGGGGCTCGTCCCGGGGCGGCGCGTCGAGGTAGTTGCTGGTGAGGAGCGTGGGGCGTTGCTCGTTGTAGCGCTGGCTCACCAGGTAGTGGAGGGTGTCCTGGGCCCACGGCGTGGCGACGCAGCCGAGCTCGTCAATGAGCAGGAGCGGGGCCTCCACGAGGGGGCTCAGGATGTCGTACTCGGTCTCCTCCGCGCCGGGTTTCCCGTAGGTTCCGCGGATCTCGCGGTAGAGGTCGTTCAGGTCCACGAAAAGGGCGGGCATCTTCTTGGCGGTGAGGACCTCCTGGAGAATCCCCACGGCGAGGTGGGTTTTGCCCACCCCGCAGGTCCCCATGATCAGGAGGCCGTTCTGGACTTCGCCCTGGAGGGGGTACTCCTCCACGTACCGTCGGCAGACCAGGAGAGCCTCCTCCTGGGAGGGGTGGGCGGGCACGTAGTTGCCCAGGACGCACCGCTGCTGGTAGCGCTCGGGGATGGCCGCCTCCTGCCGGACCCGCTCCGCCCGGTGAAGCCTGCGGCAGGAGCAGGGGCGGGCGAAGAGCCGTCCCTCCCGCTCCTCGGCCATGTAGCCGGTTCCGCCGCAGCTCCTGCACCCACGGTTGGTCACGGCGCCCCCTCCCCGGCCGCCGCCCGCCGGGCGCGCAAGGGCTTCAGCCAGAGTCCGTAGAGCAGCGCCCCCGCCAGGAGCAGGACCGCGACGGCCGAGAGCCAGGCCTCGTAGAAGTGGTAGAGCTCGGTGAGGCGGTTGTACTCCCGGCCCGCGGAGTACCCCAGGCCCACCAGGAGCACCGCGAAGAGGAGGTTCCCCCCGGCCGCGGCGAAGGCCACCGTTCCGGCGGGAAGGCGGAGCACGCCCGCCACGGGGAAGAAGAGCGTGCGGAGGTACGGGACGAACCGGTTGACCAGGAGCGCCCAGGCGCCCCACCGGCCGAGCAGGGCCTGGACCTTGGCCACCGCCCCCGCCGCCCGCCGCCACCGGGAGAGGACGCCGCCGAACCGGCGGCCCCACAGGTAGGCCACGAAGGCCCCCGCCGTGCCGGCCGCCGTGATGACGGCCACCGCCGCCGGCCAGGACCCGCCGCGGACCCCCACCACGAAGACCCCGACCATGAGCGCCAGGTCCCCGGGCAGAAAAGGCGCCACGTACTTGAGGAAGGAGGCCGCCGCCAGCAGGCCGTACACGCCCGCCAACCCTCCTCCTCCGAGGAGCCACTCTTGCAGCGTCGCGGGAAAGCCGGCCCCGGCCGGCGTCAAGACCATGCGCGCCCTCTCCTGCCTTCGCCTCCGGAGGAGGGCGTCCTCAGAACGGGATGTCCTCGTCGGTGTAGACGTCCGCGTCCGGGGCGGCGGCCTTCTTGGAGCCCTCGCCCCGCGGCTCGCCGCGGGGCGCGCCGCCCTCCCCCTTGCCGAGCATGATCATGCTGTCGGCGCGGATCTCGTAGACGGTCTTCTCGGTGCCCTCGCGGTCCTTGTAGGTGCGGCTGCGGATCTTGCCCTCGATGTAGACCTGGCGGCCCTTGTGCAGGTATTCCCCGCAGATCTCCGCCAGCTTGCCGAAGACCACCACCCGGTGCCACTCCGTGGCCTCCTGCTCCTTCCCCTCCTTGTCCTTCCACTTCTCGTTGGTGGCCACCGTGAAGTTGGCCATGGCGGTGCCGCTCGGCATGTACTTGAGCTCGGGGTCGCGTCCCAGGTTGCCCACCAAGATGACTTTGTTCACACTGGCCATGGCGTTCCCTCCTAGGGGTGCCGCTGCGCTAACCCGTCTATGATAGAGTCGGCCGGGGGAGGTGTCAACGATGCGCGTCATCGGTGGGGCCTTCCGCGGGCGCCGGCTCTTCGCTCCCGAGGGGACCGCCACGCGCCCCACCGCCGCCAAAGTGCGCGAGGCCCTCTTCGACATCCTGGGCGAACGCGTCCGGGACAGCCTCTTTCTCGACCTCTACTCGGGCACGGGGGCCGTGGGCATCGAGGCGCTGAGCCGCGGCGCCGGACGGGCGGTCTTCGTCGAGCGCGCCGGCCGGGCCCTCGCGGTGCTGCGGAGAAACCTCGACGCCCTCGGGCTCGGGCCCCGGTCGCTCGTGCTCCCCGTCCCGGCCGAGAAGGCTCTGGCCGTCCTCGCCGAGCGGGGGCTGCAGGTCTACCTGGCTTTCGCCGACCCTCCCTATGCCGCGGCGGGGCGGGCCCGCGTCCTGGAGGCGCTGGGAGAAGCGGAGGCCGTCTGGGCGCCCGGGGCCCTGCTGGCGGTGGAGCACTCCGCCGCCGCCCTCCCGGAGCCGCCGCCGGGGTTCGGCCCCGTACGCTCCTACCGCTACGGCGACACCGGGCTCAGTCTCTTCGCCCGGCCGGCCGCTTCGTGATGCGCCCCGTCGTCGTCGGAACCGCCGGCCACGTGGACCACGGCAAGACTCTGCTGGTGAAGGCCCTCACGGGGGTGGACGCGGACCGCTGGGAGGAGGAGAAGCGCCGGGGCATTACCCTGGACATCGGCTTCGCGCCGCTCCGCGAGGGGGACCGCGACCTCCACTTCGTGGACCTCCCGGGCCACGAGCGGTTCGTCAAGAACATGCTGGCCGGCGCCTCGGGGGTGGACCTCTTCCTCCTGGTGGTGGCGGCGGACGAGTCGGTGATGCCCCAGACCGAGGAGCACGCGGACATCCTGCGGCTGCTCGGCCTCTCGCGCGGGGTCGTGGCCCTAAACAAGACGGACCTGGCGGACGCGGAGACGCTCGAGATGGCCCGGCTCGAGGTGGGGGAGTTTCTCGACCGGGCCGGGTTGAGCCACCTCCCGGTGGTCCCGGTGAGCGCCCTCACGGGAAATGGCTTGCCCGAGCTGAGGGCGGCGCTCCTGGAGCAGGCGGCCGCCTGTCCGGCCCGGCCTGCTGACCGTCCGTTCCGGCTCCCCGTGGACCGGGTCTTTTCCGTGAGGGGGTTCGGGACGGTGGTAACCGGGACCTGCACCGACGGCACGGTGGCCGTCGAGGAGCGGGTGGAGGTCTTCCCCGCCGGGGGGGAGAGCAAGGTCCGGGGAATCCAGGTCTTCGCCCGGGAGGTTCAGGCCGTCTCCGCGGGGCAGCGCGCCGCCCTCAACCTCCCCGACCTCAAGCACCAGGAGCTTCACCGGGGCCAAGTGGCGGCGGCCCCGGGCGCGATCTGGCCATCGTCCATGCTGGACGTGCGCGGCGAGGTGCTGCCCTCGGCGGCCGTCCCCCTGCGGGACGGGATGACCGTACGGCTGCACCTCCACACCCAGGAGGCGGAGGCCCATCTCCACCTCTGCGGGACCCGGACGCTCGCCGCGGGGGAGCGCGGCCTCTGCCAACTGCGCCTCCCCGAGCCGGCCTGCGCCTGGCCCGGCGACCGCTTCATCCTGCGTCTCCCTTCCCCCGTCCGCACCGTGGCGGGCGGGGAGGTCCTCCTGGTGGCCCGCCGCAGGGCACGCTGGGGACGCCCCCGGGACGCCGCGATCGAAGAAACCCTGCGCGAGAACGGACTCGGGGCGGGCCTTGAGGCCCTGCTCTGCGAGGCGGGCCCCCAGGGCTGCCGCCCCCCCGAGGCGGCGGCGCGGCTGGGACGATCCGGGGCGGCCCTTGCGGCGCTGGCCTCCGAGGCGGAGGAGGCGGGGACCCTCGTCCGCTGGCCCGGCGCCGACTGGTGGCTCCACGGCCCCCAGGCCGAGGCCTGGCTCGACCGGGCGGAGGCCTTCCTGCGCGGACGGGCCGCGGCGGGTTCTCCCTGGGTGCCCCGTCCCGAGCTCTGCTCCCGCTGGGGGCGCATCCTGGAGGCGCACCAGGCGGAGGCGCTCGCCGACGCCCTCGTGGCCGCCGGCCGGGCCGAGCGCGAGGGCGACCGGCTGAGGCCGCCGGGCCACCGCCTCGAGCTGACCCGCGCGGAGCGGGCGATCTGGGACGCGCTCCTCGCGGAGTTCGCGGCGGCGGGGCTTTCGCCCCGGACGGGCGACGAGCTCGTCCGGCTCCACGGGTCCGCCGCGCGCAAGGTATTGCCGCTCCTGGTGCAGGAGGGTCGCCTGATGCGCTTCTCGGGCGATTTCTTCATCCGCCCCGAGGCCCTGGAGCGGGTCCGAGAAGCTCTTTCGGAGAGGGCCCGCGCGGGAGCCGGCCTCCTCACGGTTCCCGAGTTCAAGGCGCTCCTCGGGGTCACCCGCAGATACGCCATGCCCCTCTTGGAGCTCCTGGACGACCGGAAGTGGACCCGCCGGGAGGGCGACGGGCGGCGGATTCTGGTATAAGTTTAGGGTTAATGCCGTCCTAGAAGAATTACCTTCCGGAGCTTTGCTTCGGAAGGCGGCGTCCCGCGCGGATCGGGCCAGGTCCGAGGAAAGCGAGCGGGCCGCGCCGAGTCGTACTGGGATGTACGTCGCAGGCGCTGGCCTGCGAAGCTTGACGAAGGAGATGGTCCGAGACTCGCGGCGCACTCAATTAAGGTGGGGGGGGGTGGCAGGAATTCAGGAAGGCTGGAGTGCCCGAAGGGCCGGGGCTCGCGGGGCCGGTTCGGAGAAGGATTCTTCAAAGGCAGACCCGAGCCCAAATCCTTCGACGAGATGGCCGTGAGCCCCGAAAGGTGCGAAGCACCCTCCAGCCGATTACTCTAGCTTTGGTGTTACCTTGGTATGACCCGCGTCTCTCCCCGGCCGGGGCCGCCGTGTTACCATGGTTTTGAGAGGGAAGGAGCCCATGATTGACCCCGCGATGAAGCCCGTGGACATCCTGCGCCTCGCGCTCGAGCGCGAAAAGGCCGCGTTCCAGTTCTACGAAGAGGCCGCCCGGGTCTCCAGCGACCCGGCCAGCCGCGTCACCTTCCTTGATCTCGCCGAAGAGGAGAAGCGCCACATCCGGCAGCTCGAAGAGGAGCTGGACCGGTACTACCAGGGCGATAACTGAGCGGCGCCCCCGCCCCTTCAGGACCCGGCCCATGAAGCTGCAGGACGGGAGCCTCTACTTCGACTGCAACGCCACCACCCCCGAGGCCCCGGAGGTCGCGGCAGCGTGCGCCCTCGCGGCGCGCGAGGGGTTCGCCAACCCCTCCAGCCCGCACGCCGCGGGACGGCGCGCCCTGGCGCTGCTCGAGGAGGGCCGCGCCGGAGTGGCGGCGCTCGTGGGCTGCTCCCCTGCCGAGGTGGTCTTCACGGGGTCGGCCACCGAGGCAAACCACCTGGCGCTCCTCTCCGCGGCGCGCGGGCGGCCCGGCCGGCGCCGGGTGGTGCTTTCGGGTATCGAACACCCCTCCGTGCGCGGCGCCGCCGAGCGACTCGAGGAAGAGGGATTCCACGTCGCCGAGGCGCCCGTGCGCCCCGAGGGAACGGTGGACCTGGAGGCCCTGGCGGCGCTCCTGGACGAGGAGGTGGCCGCGGTCTCGGTCCTCACCGCCCACAACGAGACGGGCGTCCTCCAGCCCGTGGCGGCGGTGGGCGCGCTCTGCCGCGCCACCGGCTGCCTCTTCCACACCGACGCGGTGCAGGCCGCGGGCAAGGTGGCCTCCCCCTGGGCGGAGGCGCGGCCCGACTACCTCTCCCTCGCGGGCCACAAGCTCTTCGGGCCCAAGGGCATCGGCGCCCTCGTGGTGCGCGAGGGGGCGCCCGTCACCCCCTGGCTGCGCGGAGGCGGCCAGGAGGGGGGACGGCGGGCTTCCACGGAGGCCGTGCCCCTCGCCTACGGCTTCGGGGTGGCGTGCCGGCTCGCCGCGACCCGGCTCCCCGGGGCGGCCGCGCTGGCGGCCCTGCGGGACCGCTTCGAGGCCGGCTCCCTGGCGCCGCGGGGGGCCGTGATCTTCGGGAAAGAGGCGCCCCGCCTGCCCAACACGAGCTTCTTCGCCCTGCCGGGCGTGGACGGCGCGGCGCTCGCGGCCGCTCTCGACGCGCGCGGCATGGCCGTGGGCACGGGTTCCGCCTGCCATACCGGTTCTCATTCCCCTCCCCGGGTATTACAATGGATGTCCGCCCCGCTGCCGCCCGGGGGTTCGTCCGTGCGGGTGAGCCTGGGCCGGACGACGAGCCCCGCCGACCTGGCGGCGCTCGCCGCCGCCCTGGAGGAGGCGGTCGGTTCTTTGCGAGGTGCACACCGTGACGGACACGCCCTCCATCCATGACGAGAAGGTCTACGTCTTCGTCTGCAAGGGGGACGCCTGCACCCAGAAGGGCAACCCCGAGCGGCTCCGCGTGCTCTTGAAACAGATAGCCCGAGAGCTTCCCCCCAAGGCCGTGAAGGTCACCTACGCCTCCTGCCTGGGGATGTGCGGCGAGGGGCCCAACATCCTGGTCTGCAAGGGCGGCGAGGTTCTCAACCGCTGCACCGAGCAGTCCCGCGACGCGCTCGAGCGCGTCGTCCGAGGCGCCCTTGGATTCCCTGGTTGAAGACCCCAACGTCCGCCGCGTCCTGGACGCCGTGGGGGAAGGCGTGCTGGTCATCAACCGCGACCGGCGCATCGTCTACCTGAACGAGAAGGCGCGCCGCATCCTCGGATACGAGGAGGGCGAGGTGCTCGAGGCCCGCTGCAAGCACATCACCCAGACCAGCGAGTGCGAGTCCAGCTGCCCGCTCACCCGCGCCATCGGCGAGGACCGCGACCAGCGCGGCGTGGACATGTGGTACCGCACCAAGAACGGCCACCGCATCTACTGCCGCACCAACGTCGTCCTGCTGCGCGACGCGGGGGGCGAGGTGGTGGGCGGCGTGGAGGTCTTCAGCGACATCAGCCGCATCCTCCACATGCGCGAGGGGGTGGACGAGAAGTTCGTCTTCGACGAGATGATCGGCCGCAACCGCGCGGTGCAGGAGGTGTTCGACCTCATCCGCATGGTCGCGGAGACGGATTCCACCGTTCTGGTGACGGGCGAGAGCGGCACCGGCAAGGAGCTGGTGGCCAACGCCATCCACCGCCACTCGGCCCGCCGGGGGGGACCCTTCGTGAAGGTCAACTGCGCGGCCCTCAACGAGGGCGTGCTGGAGAGCGAGCTCTTCGGCCACGTGAAGGGCGCCTTCACGGGGGCCGTGGCCGACAAGGTAGGGCGCTTCGAGCTGGCGGGCGGCGGCACGCTCTTCCTGGACGAGATCGGGGATCTCCCGCCCACCACCCAGGTGAAGCTGCTGAGGGTCCTCCAGGAGGGCGAGTTCGAGCGGGTCGGCTCCTCCCGGACCCTCAAGACCGACGCCCGCGTCGTCACCGCCACGAACCGCGACCTCTCCGAGAGCCTCCGGCGGGGCCAATTCCGGCAGGATCTCTACTACCGGCTCAACGTCTTCCACATCCCCCTCCCCCCACTGCGCGACCGCAAGGAGGACATCCCCCTCCTCGTGGACCACTTCCTCAAGAAGGTGGCGGCCAAGATGCCGTCGCGGCAGATCGAGGGCATCGAGGCGGAGGCCCTCACGCGCCTCATGAACTACCCCTTTCCCGGGAACATCCGCGAGCTCGAGAACGTCATCGAGCACGCTTCCATCCGCTGCCAGGGCGGTATCCTGAGGACCGTGGACCTCCCGCTCGCCGCCGCCGGGGCCGCGGACCCCTCCGCGCCGCCGCTGGTGCCCCTCCACCACATCCGCACCTCCGGGGAGCCCCTGGGGCGCGACCTCATTCAGAAGACCCTCGAGGGAGCAGGCTGGCGCATCCAGCGGACCGCCGAGAGGCTCGGCGTGAGCCGCGTGACCCTGTGGCGCAAGATGAAGGAGTACGGCCTCCAGAAGCCCGACGCGCCGTGACTCCAGGGCCCCACCCGCGTTGACCGAAGCCGGCAAATTATGGTATTGTAAATGCTTAGGGAAAGGCCCCTAAGGGGAGGAATCCGATGCGTCGTGCGTGTCTTCTCGTGATCGTGCTGGGGCTCCTCTGCGGCCCGTCCGCCTCGGCCCAGGACCCCAAGAAGCAGTCCGCCCAGCAGGGCGCGAGCATGTCCGAGCTCATCGAACAGGGCAAGTACTCGGAAGCGGTCCAGGCCGGGGAGGCGTTCCTCAAGTCGAATCAGGTGGACTTCAGCATCTACTATAACCTCGGCGTGGCCTACCATAAGCTCAAGGACTACACGAAGGCCGTGGAGAACCTGGACAAGGCCGCGGGCATGGACGCGACGTCCACGCTGCCCTACGAATATATGGCGCTGGTCTACAAGGACCAGGGCGCGAACGACAAGGTGATCGCGAGCTACGAGAAGGCGCTGGCCGTGGACCCCACGAAGCGCGAGATCCTCTACAGCGCCGCCGTGCTCTACGAGGATCTCAACCAGGCGGACAAGGCGCTCGCGAAATACGAGCAGCTCGTCCAGGTTGACCCGGCGTTCAACAACGCCGCCTACGAGGCGGCCCGGCTCTGCCTCCAGTCGAACCAGACCGACAAGGCCCTCGGTTACCTAGAGAAGGCCCGGACCGCCGCGCCCGGCAACGAGGACGTTCTGCTCGCCCTCGGGCAGGCCTACATGCAGGAGAAGAAGTTCTCCGACGCCGCTGCCAGTTACGAGAGCTGGCTCAAGGTCACCAAGAAGGAGAATCTCAAGGTGGCGGTCCTGCTCCGGATCGCGCTCTGCTATAACAACGACAAAAACTACGACCTGTGCCTGGGGGCCGCGGACCAGATTCTCAAGGCCCGGCCCAACGACGAGCAGGGGCTCTTCTTCCGCGCCATGGCGCTGCTGGGCAAGGGCGACTGCGCCGCCGCGGCTCCGGCGGCCGACGTCTTCCTGGGCGTTTCGAAGGACGCCTCCAGGCGCCTCCTCGTGCTGCGGGGGCTCTGCCTCTGCCACCTGAACGCCAAGAGGTACAAGGAGGCGGCGGCGGCAGGCGAGCAGGCCCTGGCCCTCAGCGCCACCGACGAGGATGCGCTCCTCTACGTCGCCACCGCCTACCAGGAGCTCAAGAACAACGCCAAGGCCGCGGACGCCTTCAAGAAGTTCATCGCCGTCACCAAGAACGCGGACCTCAAGGCGAAGGCCCAGAAGACCGTCAAGCAGCTCGGCGGCTGACCTTGATATCCCTCTCCGAGACACCGGGAGCCGGGCTCACACCCGGCTCCCTTATTTTTCCGGGGAAGCTTTCTCGGTCTGCCTTTAGCTGATACCAATTGGATATCTGTCCTGAAGGAATCGCCTTCCCGAGCGAAGCGAGGGAAGGCGGCGTCCCGCGCGGATCGGGCCAGGTCCGAGGAAAGCGAGCGGGCCGCGCCGAGTCGTACTGGGATGTACGTCGCAGGCGCTGGCTCGCGAAGCTTGACGATGGAGATGGTCCGAGACTCGCGGCGCATAAGATAGTGGGGGGAGGCGGCAGGAACAGGAGGAGGCTGGAGCGCCCGAAGGGCAGGGGCTCGCGGGGCCGGCTCGGAGAAGGATTCTCCAAAGGTAAACCTAAGCCCAAATCCTTCGACGAGACGGCCGCGAGGCACGGAAGGTGCGAAGCACCCTCCAGCCGAATGCTCCACAAATGACGGTAATTTGGTATGACACCTGAAAGCGGAAAGCGTATAACATGAATGGCTCGCCTGGATCGGGCCCGTGGCGCCGGCTACGCTCCGGCGATGACCTCCCGGCCGTGCAGGTACGGCCGCAGCGCCTCGGGCACGACGACGCTCCCGTCCGCCCGCTGGAAGTTCTCCAGGATCGCCACCACCGTGCGGCCCACGGCCAGGCCGGAGCCGTTGAGGGTGTGGACGAACCGTGGCCTCCCACCCTCCCGGGGGCGGAAGCGGATATCCGCCCGGCGCGCCTGGAACTCCTCGAAGTTAGAGCAGGAGCTGATCTCCCGGAAGCGTCCCTGGGAGGGGAGCCACACCTCGAGGTCGTAGGTCTTGGCGGAGGAGAAGGACATGTCCCCCGCGCAGAGGGTCACGCGGCGGTAGTGGAGGCCGAGGGCCTCCAGGACCGCCTCGGCGTCGGCGGTGAGCCGCTCGAGGGCCTCGTAGGAGCGGTCGGGGTGGGCGAACTTCACCAGCTCCACCTTGTGGAACTGGTGTTGGCGGATCATCCCCTTCGCGTCCTTGCCGT
>JAKAIJ010000079.1 GCA_021814355.1 Acidobacteriota bacterium | reverse complement strand
GAAGCCGATCTGCTCCTCGGTGGCGTCGAGGTCAATGAAGAGGTCGTAGATCTCGTTGAGAACCTCTTCGCAGCGGGCGTCGGGGCGGTCAACCTTGTTGAGAACGACCACGGCGGGGAGGTTCTTCTCGAGGGACTTCTTCAGGACGAACCGGCTCTGGGGCAGGGGGCCCTCGGCGGCGTCCACGAGGAGCAGCACGCCGTCCACCATGGTGAGCGCGCGCTCCACCTCTCCACCGAAGTCGGCGTGGCCGGGCGTGTCCACGATGTTGATCTTCACCCCCCTGAACTCCACGGAGGTGTTCTTCGCCAGGATCGTGATCCCCTTCTCGCGCTCCAGGTCGCCCGAGTCCATCACCCGCTCGGCCACCTCCTGGTTGGCCCGGAAGATGCCCGACTGCCAGAGCATGGCGTCCACCAGCGTGGTCTTGCCGTGGTCCACGTGGGCGATGATTGCGATGTTGCGCAGGTCCTCCCTCTTCACGCTGCCTCCCGCCCGGTTTTTCCGGGAAACAGACAATATACCACGGAAATGCCGGGTGGTGAAGACCGCCTCCCGCGGGCAATAACTTGATCGCGGCGGCCGTTTCGGCCATAGTGAGAAGGGGAAGGGAGTCCATGGCGAACCGGGAATCCGGCTTCAAGCGGCGCTACAGCCTCTTCCTCGTCCTGACCATCCTCCTGGTTTCCCTCGTGGTGGTTCCCCTCCTCTCCTACGCCTGGAAGGCCATCTCCACCAGCCGGAACTACCTCGAGGATTCGCTGCGCGAGCGCCAGGCCAAGACCGCCATCCCCGCGGCGAGCCACATCCAGACGCTGATGGGGGAGTACTCCCGGCAGCTCTCCTCCCTGGCCGCCTCGTTCGAGGTCTACGCCAACGAGAAGGACTACAGAACCTGGTACGAGGGGCTCCTGCAGCGGAACGTCCTCGACCGCGCCGCCACGGAGGATACGCTCCTGGTGCACTACCTGGACGCGAGCGGAACCCGCTTCTCCGCCCAGGGGCGGGGCCTTTCCGGCGAGGAGAAGTCCCAGATCGAGAACTTCCTCGTCCCCTACGCCCGCGAGGCCCTTCGGACCGGCGCCCCCCAGAGCTCCGGGGTCTTCTTCGTGCGGGCCGGCGCGCTCAGGAACCTCAACGTCCCGGCCATCGCCCTCTCCGTGCCCGTCCACTCCGGCGGAGTGCCGGTGGCCGCCCTCTCCGCGGCCTTCATCCTCCAGCCCGTCCAGGACTCCCTCCTCCAGTACAGCCGCGAGTTCACCCTCTTCGTGACCGACGACAAGGGCCACCTCATCTTCCACTCGGACGCCGCCCTCCAGGGCAAGATCCTGGACCTCTCCTCGGACCCCATGGTCCAGCACGTGCTGGGCGGGGGCGAGTTCCCGCTCGGGACCCTCAACTTCAACATCACCAAGGTGCAGGGCGGGCGGGAGTCCACGGTCAGCGTGGCCTGCTCGCCCATCAGCGAGTACCGCTGGGTGCTCTTCATCTACCTGGACCAGGAGAAGTTCTTCGCCCCCATCACCGAGCTCAAGCGCCAGTCCGGGCTCTACGTCGGCGGCTCCATCGTCACCGCGCTGCTCATCGGCATCGTCTTCGCCAGGCTCATCACCAAGCCCCTCTCCAACCTCACCGCGGTGAGCGGCGAGCTGGCCAAGGGCAACTTTGACCGCCGCGCGGACGTCAAGGTGGCCAACGAGATCGGGGAGCTGGGCCGGGCCTTCAACCTGATGGCGGACGAGATCCAGTCCTACATCCAGAAGGTGGAGGCCGCCTCCGCCGAGAACAAGTCGCTGTTCATGAACAGCATCCGCGCCATCGCGAACGCCATTGACGCGAAGGACCCGTACACCCGGGGGCACTCCGAGCGCGTGTCGGCCTACTCCCTCATCATCGCCCGCCACTGCGGGCTGGAGGGGGCGGCGATCCGCGTCGTCGAAATCTCCTCCCTCCTCCACGACGTGGGCAAGATCGGCATCGAGGACAAGATCCTGCGCAAGCCGGGGGCGCTTACCAACGACGAGTTCGCCGTGATGAAGACCCATCCGAGCAAGGGGGCCGACATTCTGGGGGGGATTTCCCAGATGGCGCCCATGATCCCCGGGATCAAGCACCACCACGAGCGGTGGGCGGGCGGGGGCTACCCCGACGGGCTGAAGGGCCAGAGCATCCCGCTTCTGGCGCGCATCATCGGCGTGGCCGATGCCTTCGACGCCATGACCACCAACCGGCCCTACCAGCGCGCCATGACCTTCCCGGCCGCCGCGGCGCGCATCAACGAGCTGGCCCAGTCCGTCTACGAGCCGTCCGTGGTGGAGGCCTTCAACAGCGCATTCCGCGCCGGCGCCTTCGACGCGTACCAGACGCGCGTCAGCGAATCCAAGCTGGCCTGAGATCAGCCGGCGGGCTCCGGCGGGGGGGCTCCGGGCTTGGGGATCTCCACGACCACGTTGGAGCCCGGCTCCATGGCCTCGATGTGGAGCCCGCCGCCGTACTTGGCCAGGACCTCGCGGACGAGGAACATGCCCAGCCCCAGCCCGGGCTTCTTGAAGTAGGCAACCCCCTTCCCGCCCTCCGGGAGGGGCTCCATCAGCCGCTCCCGCTGCTCCTTGGGGAACCCCGCGCCGAAATCGCGCACGGCGAAGATCACCTTGCGGGGGTCCTCCAGGAGGAAAACCTTCACCCGGACGCCGTCGGGGGAGTACTTGATGGCGTTGTCGAGAATCTGGCGCACCAGCATCTGGGCGTCCTCCCGGTTGACCGGGACCACCACCTTCGGGTGCTCCTTCTGCACCTGGACCTGGATGTACTTGGCGTCGGCCCGGGGTTTGAGGGTCTCGACCATTTCGGAGAGCACCTCGGCCAGGTCGCAGGGTTCGCCGCGGGCGGGCTCCTTGACCCTCGTATAGGAGAGCAGGTCCGCGATGAGCGCCTCGAGCCGCTGCGACTCCTCGCTGATGACCTGGAGGTACTCCGGGCCCCGGGCGGCGATCTGGTCGGGATAGCGCAAGAGGAGGTCGGCGTAGGAACGCACGTTGGTGAGCGGCGTGCGCATCTCGTGGGAGACGCTGTTCAAGAAGGCCCGCTTGAGCTGGTCGAGCTCCTTCAGCCGCTCGAGCGCGTCGGTGAGCTCGGCGGTACGCTCCACCACCCGCAGCTCGAGCCGCTCGTTGGCCGCCTGGATCTCGGCCAGGAGGTCCATCGCCATCAGGCGCGGGGAGACGAGGCGCTCCAGGAGCCCGAGGAAGCGGGTGTCCTCGATCCCCAGGGCGTGGCCCTCGGGGGCGTAGACCACCAAGTGGGCCCGCGGGGTTCCGGGGGGGCCCAGCGGGATGACCGCCGCCTCGCCGAGGGGAGGGTCGGGCACGACGCCCCGCTCGCCCAGCCGCTCCTGGAGCCGGTCCAGCTTCCCCCGCGAGCCCTGAAGAACGCCGGAGGCGAGCCCAGCCTGGAGGAGGGGGTCCTCGCCGGCGGGGTCGCGGACCAGCAGTCGGGGCGCGCCCTCCTCGGAGAGGAACAGCGAGACGGTCCAGCGCGGGCGGATCTCGCGCACCCGCGGGCCCACGAGCTCGAGGGCCCCCGCGGTGCTGCCGGCGCCCGCCATGGCGGCCCCCACCTCGTTGAGGGTGGTCATTTCCCTCAGCCGGTCCCGGTAGAGGCGCGAGAGCCGCTCGGTCTCCTGGTATTGTTCGGCCAGCCGCGTGGTGGACTGGAGGGCCGCCTCGAGCTGCTCGGTCTCCGAGAGAGGCTGGGCCAGGGGTATCTGCGCCGAGAAGACCGACTCCTCGGAGGGCGGCGCCCCTCCCCGGCGGCGGTCCGCGTAGGGGGCGAAGACCCGGGCCACGCCCTCGTCGAGGGCCGAGGGGGAGGCGTTCTTCTGGACGAGCTTGAACCGCTGGGCGAACCCGCGCAGGACGGTCTGGATCAGGAGCTGGAAGGTGGCGATAACCCCCTCGCCGGTGAGGGCGGAGGCCTCCGTCACCGGCGTGCCCTCGGCCCGCATGGTGTGGAGGATTTGGTCCACGGGGGCGCTCTCGGGGAGGTCGCGCTTGTTGGCCTGGATGACCACCCCGAGGGTCTCTAAAGCCATCCGGTTGGCCAGGAGGTTGGCCTTCATGTTCTCCCAGGCCGTGAAGTTTTCCCGGAGCCGGTCGGGGGAGGAATCGGCCACGAAGACGATTCCGTCGGCCCCCGCCAGGACCACCTTCCGCGTCGTGTTGTACTGCACCTGGCCGGGCACGGTGTAGAGTTGGATGCGGATCCGATACCCCTCGATCTCCCCGAGCTCGAAGGGAAGGAAGTCGAAGAAGAGGGTCCGGTCCTCCGAGGTCTTCAAGGAGGTGAGCTGGGTCTTGCTCTCCGGGTCGGTGATCTCGTGGAGGGCCTCCAGGTTGGTGGTCTTGCCCCCGAGCGCGGGACCGTAGTAGACGACCTTGAACAGGATTTCGCGCTCGGTGCTCCGGAACTGCACCATCTCAAGGCTCCCGGAGCCGGGCGAAGACCTGCGAAGGGGTCACGGGCTTGCGCAGGAGCCCCCGGGCGCCCAGCGCGACGGCCTGCTCGCGGAGGGCGGCGTCCTCGCTGCCCGTCAGGAGGAAGACCCGGGTGGCGGCCGCCTCGGGGCGGGTGGCCAGGGTGCGCAGGACGGAGAGCCCGTCCATGTCCGGAAAATTGTGGTCCAGCAGGCAGATGTCGGGCCGGTCCCGCAGGACGGACTGGATGGCTTCGGCGCCGGTGGCCGCCTCGCTGCACGTGGCCCCCTCGGCGCCCAGGCCGTCCACCATGATGCGCCTGAGCAGGCGATCGTCATCGGCGACCAGGATCTTCATAGCCCTCCCGTCCAGCTTGTCCTGGCACTTATTGTAGCACGGCGGGGCGTCAGAGCCCCAGCGGGCTAGCCTCCAGGGCCCCCTTCACGAAGCGGATGTGGTCCAGCAGGTCCACCCCCAGCTCCTCGCACCCCTTGAGAATGTCCTCCCGGCTCACGCCGCGGGCGAAGGACTTGTCCTTGAGCTTCTTCTTGGCGCTCTCGGGCTTCACCGAGGCGATCCTCCGATCCGGCTGGACGTAGGCGCACGCGAAGAGGAAGCCCGTAAGCTCGTCGCAGGCGAAGAGGCTCTTGGCCAGATGGGTCTCGCGGGGCGTCTCCGTATGCTCGGCGTGGCCGAGGATGGCGAGGACCATCTCCTCGGGATAGCCCAGCTCGCGCAGCACCGCGGCGCCCTTCACCGGGTGGTCGGGAATCTGGGGATATCGCTCGTAGTCGAAATCATGCAGGAGCCCTGTCTGCCCGTAGAGCTCCTCGTCGGCCCCGGCCGCCCGCGCCATGGCGCGCAGGGCCGCCTCGACGCCCAGGGCGTGCTTCCTCAGCGCCTCCGAGAGGGTCCACTCGCACAAGAGATTCCAGGAATCCTCACGGTTCGGCAGCGCTCCCATGGCTCCCTCTCCCCAGGCGCTCTATTTTGGCCTCGGCCCGCCGCCGCCGCAAGTCCCTTCCCTTTTCCTGGGGGCTATCCTATAATTCACCATTCTGGGCGGTTAGCTCAGCTGGGAGAGCGCCGCGTTCGCAACGCGGAGGCCGAGGGTTCGATCCCCTTACCGTCCACCAACTCCGAGGGCTCCGCCTGCGGCGGGGCCTTTGTCTTTTGCGAAGGCATCCCTGGGGATCGAAGGGCGGGAGGCGCCGTAGCCGCGCCGCGAGGCCGGGAGCGAGGAGCGAGCGGCCGCAGGGATGCGCGGCGAGGCGAGGGACCCGCCCCGGGTTTCGAGGTTACGGATGCGCGCCAAGATGCGAAAACCTGGAGCATCCTGGTGCTGCAGCCGTCCGAAGGAAGCCTTGTCCAGCGCCGACCCAGCAAAGGACAACACCTCGACAAGGCCGGGTGGGCCTCCTCGAAGGCCAGACGGCCTTGGAACGCAGCGGCCGGACCCGGACGGCCGCGAGGGGTCCTCCGGCTGTGCTACCATTTCCCCTGCGCTCCGGGAGGTCCCATGAAAGTCCGGAAAGCCGTCATCCCCGCCGCGGGCCTTGGCACGCGGTTCCTGCCCGCCACCAAGGCCTCGCCCAAGGAGATGCTGCCGGTGGTGGACAAGCCGGTCATCCAGTACGTGGTCGAAGAGGCGGTGGCGGCGGGCATCGAGTCGGTCCTGCTGGTGACGGGGCGCGGCAAGGACGCCATCGAGAACCACTTCGACGTCTCCGCGGAGCTGGAAGCCTTCCTCGAATCCAGGGGGAAGCGGGAGGAGCTGGCCCAGGTGCGCGCCATCGCCTCCATGGTGGAGGTCACCTACGTCCGCCAGAAGGAGGCCCTGGGTCTCGGCCACGCGGTCCTCTGCGCCAGGACGTGGGCGGGCCGGGAGCCCTTCGCGGTCTTTCTCGGGGACGATATCGTCGTGGCGCCGGAGCCCTGCATCGGCCAGATGCTGAGGGTTTTTGAGGCGCGCGGCGCCTCGGTGCTGGGGGTGATGGAGGTGGCGCGGGACCAGACCCGCAAGTACGGGATCGTGGCGGGGGAGGCGGTGGACGACCGGACGCTGCGCATCACGGGCATCGTGGAGAAGCCCGCCCCCGAGAAAGCGCCCAGCACCACCGCGGTCATCGGCCGCTACCTCTTCACCCCCGAGATCTTCGACGAGCTGGAGCGGACGGGGGCCGACGGCAGCGGCGAGATCCAGCTCACCTCCGCCATTCAGGGACTCCTCCGGCGCCAGAGCGTCTACGCCTACCGCTTCGAGGGCCGCCGCTACGACGCCGGGGACAAGCAGGGGTTCTTGGAGGCGACGGTGGAGACGGCCCTGGCCCGCGAGGACCTCGGCGGGCCCTTCCGCGAGTACCTCAAGCGCCTTGCGAAGACGCTCTAGCGCTCTCTGGAAATCGCTCCTTTTCGCCGTGGCGGCCGCGGCGGGCCTGGCCCTCTCGGCCTCGAACGCCAAAACACCTCTGCTGTGGCCCGTGCCCGTGCGCGAGGGGTGCACCTCCTCCTTCGGCGAGTTCCGTCTTACCCACTTCCACGTGGGCGTGGACATCCGGACCCACCAGGAGGAGGGATGGCCCGTGGCGGCGGTGGCGGACGGAAAAGTGGTCCGCGTCCGCCGGGAGCCCGAGGGCTACGGGCGGGTGCTCTACCTGGAGCTGGCGGACGGGCGCACGGCGGTCTACGGTCACCTCTGCCGCTACAGCCGGGAGCTGGGGATCGAGCAGAAGCTCCAGGAGGCCTGCGCCGCGAAGGGAAGCTCCTTTCCCGGCGACGTGGTCGTCTCGCCCCCCGTGGCGGTGAAGGCCGGCGACATCGTGGCGCGCTCTGGGCAACTGGGCCTCGGCTCGCCCCACCTCCACTTCGAGGTGCGGCGGGGGGACGACTCCTGCGACCCGTTCCTCGAGGGGCTGCCGCTCCCCGAGGGGCTGGGGGCCCCCGAGCTCGAGGCGGCGGCCTTCGTGCCGCGGGACGCCACGGGCCGCGTGGACGGGAGCTTCCTCTCCGCCGTGGTGCCGGCGGTTCGCGAGGCCCCCGGGCGCTACCGGCTGGCCCGCGCGGTCCGGCTGCAGGGCGCCGTGGACGTCGAGGTCGTGGGCCGGGACCACCTCGGCGTTCCGGACAACAGCACCGGGCTCTCGACCCTGGCGGCCACCCTCGATGGGTCGAAGGTGTTCGAGATGGACCTGCGCTGCGTGAGCCTGGCGCTCTACAAGCAGAGCCCGCTCCTCTTCGACCCCGACCGGGGTATCGCCGGCGCGCCCGCCGTCCTCCTGAGGCGGGCCGAGGGGTTCGCCGTGCCCGGCGTCGCGGGGGAGGGCCTCCCCGCCGCAGCACCGGGCGACCACGTGCTGGAGGTGACCGCGACCAGCCGGGGCGGGGCCGCGGCGCTCTTGCGCGGGGCGGTTCAGGTGGTCCCCGCGGAGCGGCCCTCCCCCCTGGCGCTCCCCGGGAGGGGCTTTTCCGTGCTGGGGATGGAGTTCCTCCCGGCGGGGCTGGTCCTGCGCCTCTCCCGGGCCTCGCCGAAGGGCGTCACCCCGCTGCTCTGGGGAGGGCGGCCGGTGGACTCGGTGGCGGTGGAGGGGGAGGGGGACCAGCTGCGGGTCCTTCTGCCGGTCTCCTCGGCGCCGCGGCGGGGAGCAGTCCTCGCGCTCGGGGACAAGCTCCTGCCGGGCCTTTTCGCCGCGGGCCCCTGCACCCTCCAGGACGGTCCCTGGTCCCTCGAGGTACCCGCGGGGGGCATGGGATTTCTCGAGTCCCAGCGCGGCTCCGGGTCCTCCGCCCTGGTTCTTTGCGGCCCCGCCTCCGCCCGCTCTCGCGCGACGCTGGCCTACCGGGGGGCCGGGCCGGCCCACGCCGGCCTGGTCTTCGGACCCGAGCGGCGCTGGGTGCGCCGCCTCGACGGCAAGGCGGTTCCCTTCCGGGGAGACGGCCTCTACGCCGTCGGGGAGGATCGTTCCTCCCCCCGGTGGGGCGCGGTCACCCTCGCCACGATCCCGCACTTCGGTGGCCGCGAGGCGCGGGTAGAGGTGACGGACGCGGGCTCGGGCCCCGAGCCTTACAGCCTCCGCGTCACGCTCGACGGCAAGCCGGTCTATCCCGACTGGGACAGCGACCCGCGCCAGGTCCGCCTCGATCTGACCGACGTCCCGCCCGGCCGCCACGTATTGGCCGGCAGCATCTCCGACCGGGCCGGCAACGGCGCCGCTCTCGCCCCCCAGGCCTTCATCGTGCCGGCCCGCTGACCGGTCTTGACGGGGCCGCCTCGGTCGCTTAGAATGACCGTCCCGTGGGCGATTAACTCAGCGGGAGAGTACTATCCTCACACGGTAGGAGTCACTGGTTCGAATCCAGTATCGCCCACCACTTTCCCGGGAGCTCGGCCGCTAGGCCGGGCTCTTGTGCTTCGAAGGCCTCCTGTGGATTTCGAAGGGCGAAAGTGCCCCCGCGTGATATGCTCGCCGCATGGGGCGGACGGTCACCCTGGTCGGGTTCATGGGGAGCGGCAAGAGCACGGTGGGCCGGGTCCTCGCCGCGCGGCTGAAGCTCCCCTTCAAGGACACCGACGCCGTCATCGAGGAGCTCGAGTCCGCCTCCATCGCCGCGATCTTCCGCGACAAGGGGGAGCCCTACTTCAGGGACCTGGAGCGGCGGGTCATCCTCTCCACGCCCGAGGAGGGTGAGCAGGTCCTCGCGGTGGGCGGCGGCGGCTTCACGCCCGAGACGATCCCCTACCTGAACGGCCTGGGCCCCACCGTCCACCTGGACCTGACCTTTCAGGAGGTCCAGAGGCGGATCGGCAAGGGCCGTCGGCGGCCCCTGGCGCAGGACCCCGGGCTCTTCACCCTCTTTCTGAGGCGCAAGGCGCTCTACGGGCGGGCGCGCCACCACGTCTGGACCGAGGGGCTCACGGTGGACGAAGTGGTTGACGCGGTCCTGAGGCTGATTTAACCTTCCCCCGGACCCCCAGGTGCGGATGGCCAAACGACGCTTCCTCGTCCTCTCCGACATCCACGCGAACCAAGAGGCGCTCGAGGCCGTCCTGAGGGCGGTGAGCCGGCGGCGCTACGAGGGCGTCCTCTGCCTCGGCGACCTGGTGGGCTACGGAGCCAACCCGGACCCCGTGGTGACCCGCGTGCGGCGCCTGCCGAGGCTGGTCACGGTCCGGGGGAACCACGACAAGGTCGTCTGCGGCCTGGCAAGCGCCGAGAACTTCAACGTCGCCGCCCGCCGTGCCGCCGATTGGACCGCCGCCCGCCTCTCCCGGGAGAACCTGGCCTTCCTCAAAGCCATGCCCCAGGGTCCCAAGAACCTGGGCGACGGGATGTGGATCTGCCACGGCTCGATGGCCGACGAGGACGCCTACCTCTTCTCGGACTACGACGCCTACGAGGCGTTCCAGCACGCCGACTTCGAAATCTGCTTCTTCGGGCACACCCACTTCCCCTGCGCCTTCCGTCAGACCAAGGCGGGGATCGAGTTCCATCCCCTGAAGGGGGAGGTCGCCGAGATCGTACGGAACCCGGGGGAGCGGCTCCTGGTCAACCCCGGCTCGGTGGGGCAGCCCCGGGACCGGAACCCCTGGGCCTCCTTCGGGGAGTACTACCCGGACGTGGGGCGGTTCGTCCTCCGCCGCATCCCCTACGCGGCGGAGCGCGCCCGCGCCAAGATCCTGAGGGCGGGGCTCCCCGAGAACCTGGGGAACCGCCTGTTGGTGGGCACGTGATCGTCGGAATCAACACCCACGTCGCCTTCGAGGGGCGGGAGTACCACGTCCAGATCGAGGATCTGGACGCCACCCGCGAGCTGGAGGCCCGCGTCTACCTCGAGGGGCGGGTCCTCTTTCAGAAGCGCCACTCCTATGCCGCTGCGGTGGAGGGGCTGGGCAACCCCAAGCACATCGAGGCGGCCGTCCTGGAGGAACTCCAGAAGTTCTTCGGACTCATCCGGGCCGCCATCCTCAAGGGCCGCATTGGGGTCTGACCGCTGAGGCGGCAACTTGATCCAAAAGAACTTGGGAGAAGGCGCGTCTCTACGACGCCTGGGCCAGGATCCGCTTGACCCGGTCCGCGAGCTGGTCGTACTGGAAGGGCTTGGGGATGTAGTCCACGGCCCCCCGCTGGAGGCCGAAGATCTTGTCCTTGATATCGGAGCGCACGGA
>JAKAIJ010000078.1 GCA_021814355.1 Acidobacteriota bacterium | reverse complement strand
ACCAAGTTGCGATCTATCGTGCACGATTCGCCTTCCGAAGCGTAGCGGAGGAAGGCGGCGTTCCGCGCGGATCGGGCCTAGTGCAAGGAACGCGAGCGGGCGAGGCCGAGTCGTACTGGGATGTACGCCGAGCGCCTCAGCCCGCGAAGCGTGACGCGGCAATAGACCCGAGACTCGCGGCGCATAAATCATAGTGGGGGGAGAGGCAGCAGGAACGGGAGGCTGGAGCGCCCGAAGGGCCGGGGCTCGCAAGGCCAGCTCGCAAGAGGATGCCCTGCAGCGGTCTTCCCGAAACCACCCTCTGAAGAAACGGCATCGAGCCCCGAAAGGTGCGAAGCACCCTCCAGCCTCAACACTTACCTTTGATCGCAACTTGGTATCAATGCTCCGGCAGGGGCAGGGCCTTGAGCGCCGCGTCCACCTCTTTCATCTCCTCGGCCAGCCGCTTGTCCTCCTCGGAGAGGAGCCGTACGAACTCGCTGTTCACGCGGCCGAGCTGGTCGGCGGGGTAGAGGTCGAGCGGGGTTCGGACCCGGCCCCAGAAGCCTTTGAGGGCGCCGAGGGCGGACTGCTGACAGACGCAGTCCGTGCTGGACTGGGACTTGGCCTTCGCCGACCGGGCGTAGAGCGCGGCGGCCTGCTCGGCGTCGCCCGCCCCGGCGTAGAGGTCGGCCGCGTCGAGCAGGAGGCAGGGGTCCCCCGGGTCTATTTCCGCCGCCCTCCGGAAGGCGTGCGCGGCCTCGTCGTAGCGTTCTTCGTTGCGGTAGCTCAGGCCGAGCTCGTGCCAGTACTCGGACACCTCGGGAGAGGCCTTCACCGCCTCCTCCATGTACCGCACGGCGGCCGCCCCGGCCGCGGTTCCGCCGGGGTGGGCCCTGCCCCCCGCGCCGGTGACCCCCGAGCGGCGGACCCGGCGCGACGCCTCTCGGGCCATCTGGTCCACCCCCTGGCGCTGGAGCCGGGCCAGTTGGAACCAGGATTCCACCATCTGGGCGTCAATGCGCACCGCGGAGAGGAGCTCCCCCTCGGAGGGCTGGCTGGCGCCGAGGGCGTATCGCCCCGCCGCCATCTCGGCGTCCATCCCCACCGCCCTCCTCAAGGCCGCCTGGCTCTCCGCCTTCCGCGAGGCTTGCCCCAGGGCGATTCCCCGGGTGAAGAGCCGCCAAGCGTCCTCGTCGCGCCTCGGAAGGATCTCCTGAACCGCCGCGGCGGGAATGGCGAAGTTGAGGTTCTGCCCCTCGCGCAGGAACGCGGTCGTCACCCCGACCAGGTGCCCCCGCACGTCGAAGAGCCCGCCGCCGCTGGAGCCCGGCGAGATCGCGGCGGTGGTCTGGATCACCGGCTGGTTGTTCAGCTCCTCGAGCTCGCGCATCCCGGAGATGAGTCCCTCGGAGAGGCTCAGCTCCAGACCCGCGGGCGCCCCCACCGTGAAGACCCGGGCCCCTACCTGGGCGTCCGCGGGACTCCCGGGCGGGACCGGGACCGCGTGCAGCCCCGGCGCCACCAGGAGGCAGAGGTCGTGCCGGGGGTCCATGTAGCTCACGAAGGCCCGCCACCGGGTCTTGCCGGATTTCAGGTGGATGACGGCGTCGGGGGGCTGGGCCACGTGCTTGTTCGTGACCACCGTGTCCGCGGTCACGGCCACGGCGCTGCCGAGCGTGCGGCGGCGCCCCTCGCCCCGCACCTCCACCACAAAGACCGACGGGGAGACCTTCCGGAAGACCTCCTGGGGTCCCAGGGCCTCCGGGGGCTTGACCGCAGGGGCCTCGGCCCTACTGCAGGAGAGCAGAGAGACCGCCACGACCAGCCCGGCGGTCCCGCGTCCGACCCTCGCCCGGATGTCCATCGCCCCCTCCCAAGTCTAACTATCACGGTACCACGGGGAGAAGCAGCGGTCCACGGCCGCGCGCGGCCACGCCCTATTTACGGATTAAAACAGGTACGCCAGCCCCAGACCGATCTGGGCGGCCATCATCATGCCGTACATATGGGTCCAGGAGGGGTGGTTCTCGGTGTAGGCCAGCTCGTCGGGGTTCTTCAGGATGAGGTAGAGGGTGTAGAAGCCCCATGCCACGAGGATGCCCGTCAGGACGAGGAGGAGGACGGGATTGCCCGTGAGGAGCTTGCCCCCCCGGCCGTCTCCGAGGAGGAGCCCCGCGGGGAAGAGGAGCCACGGCAGGACGAAGGAGGGGGCGATCATCCACGCCGCCTTTTTGGGGCCGTACTCCACGGGAAGCGTCTTACAGCCGCCCGCGCGGTCGCCCTCCATGTCCGAGAAATCCTTGGTCGTCGCCGAACCCAGCAGGAAGAAGAAGAAGACGGCGCCGAGGAACCAGGGCTCCCACAGGGTGACCGGCGCCACCATGGCCCATCCCGCCACCTTGAGCAGCTCGCCCCGCGCCGCCGCGATGGTGACGTTGGCCCAGACGCCCCGGGCCTTGGTGCGCCCCCACCCCGGCGCCGAGTAGACGAAGGTGCAGGCGAGCCCGCCGAGGTAGATCCAGAAGCAGGCGTGGGCGTGCCACGGCGCGAAGGTGCGCGCCGTCCAGCTCGCGTCGTAGGGCGGCGCCACCACCCACCAGACGGGCGCCACGGCAAGGGCGTACATCACCAGTGAGCCCCGGAAGGCGGCCTTTACCGAGACCTCGCCCGTGCAGAGCGGCCGGTCGGGTTTGTTCTTCCTGTCAATCTCCAGGTCGTAGACCTGGTTGATGATGTTGGAGGCTGCGTTCATGAGCGAGGCGCAGAGGGAGCCCACCCCCAGCGCCGCGAGGAGGCCGGGCGTGAAGGCGCCGTAGGGGTTGTGGGCCGAGCCCCACGCGCACGCCGACCCCGAGAGGATTCCCAGCAGGGGCGGCAGCAGCGTGAAGGGCCGAGCCATGGCGACCCAGGGCTTGAGCCTCACGGGAGCGCCCCCTTCGCCGCGAGGAATACTGCCCGGACCACCTCGGGGGCGTAGGTGAGCATCCCGGCCAGGAATCCCAACATCACGTGGATGACCTCCTTGGAGAAGTACCGCCGGGAGGCATTCCACTCGTTGAACCAGGATTCGAAGAAAAAACAGAAGACAGTGGACATCGCGACGCCGAGCAAAGTGAACTCCGTGAGCTTTGGCATCTCCCAAGAAAACATCGCGTTGCAGTACCAGAAACCGAAGCCCCACACGAACAGAAATAGCCCGAGAACTGAGAGACCAGCCAGGGTTCCCTTGAGAGAGATGGCGCCAACGCTGCCGGCGGGGACCACCTTTAGCGCACGCAGGGAAACGGCCCTCCCCTTGGAGGTCTTCCCAAACTCGGAAGCCGCCGTGTCTGCGGCGTAAGTCGCTACCGAGGCTGCAAAGGCCGGAAAGGACAGGAGTGCAAAGATGGCTGGGGAGAACCCCTTGGAAAACACGGAGCCCGCACGTCGTTGACCGTCGTGGGGCTCGGCGATGCCCCTCTGTTCTTTCACATGCTTGCCGTAGTGCGTGCTGCCGTTCGCCACGAGGTAGAAGAGGAGGAGCAGGCAGTATCCGGGGACCCCAAGGCCGAGAGCCACGACGGCGCCGAAGACAAGCCCTAGCAGGAGACCCCATCTATCTACCCAGCCACGCCAATAGGCGACTCCAGCGAGGGCGGCGTTAACGATCAGAAGGCCTGTGAGGGCTGTAGCGCTCCATGGGATCACCGTTGCGGGGTGATGGACGTCGAACCACCAGGGATTCCCCACCATCCCCAGCGCCATGACGGACCAAGCCCCCAGCGGGACAGTGAGGTTGTCATCAATCTGATCCGGCAGAGATTCCACAGTGGCGGCGACAACGCCCGTTATCAGCAAGAGGAGCGGGTGATCTGAAGGAAGGAACCCCAGAAACCTTACGCACCCTCCTCCCCACTGAGACTGCCCCACGACGAGGCTTACTCCGTACGCCGCCGATGTTCCAAAGACGATGAACCCTGCAACACCGCTCCAGGTTTTCTTGGGGTTCCAAGGCAGCTTGGGTCCACCGATGAAGATGCCGCACAGGGCCCCGAGAGCATCGCCAGCCGCCAGGAAGGCCCAAGATGCAGCGGCAAGAACCAGCGTCTGGTGGAACCACAAATCGCATCCACCGGGTTCTCGTCTGAAAAGATAGTATGAGTTTCCTTCCCCGGCGCCAATCCCCCAGAACCAGCTCATCACAAGGAGCACCAGCACCACCGCGGGGTACCCGATCATCCCCGAGTAGCCACGGGCCTTCTCCTCGGGGCGCTCAAGCCTCTTCATGCCGTAGTGGGGAAAGAGGTAGAGGTTGTGCAGGAGCGCGGCGAGAGCGCAGAGGACCGCCTGCCACGGCGCGAGCCACCGCAGGCACAGGGCGAAGAGCCCCATGCCCATGTGAAGGAGCTTCCGGATGACCTCCCTCTTCACGTCGGGCGTCATGGCAACTCTTTCACCACAGAGCACACAGGGACCACAGAGAAGTCCCCTGCCTCTTGAAACCGTCTCTCCTCTCTGTGCCCTCTGTGGCGGAAAGGGGCCATTCAGTCCTCTTTCACACGGGTGACGCGGGCGCCGAGGACGGCGAGGCGCTCTTCCAGGCGCTCGTAGCCCCGGTCGAGGTGGTAGATGCGGCGGACCTCGCTGGTGCCCTCCGCCGCGAGCCCCGCCAGCACGAGGCACGCCGAGGCGCGCAGGTCGCTTGCCATGGTGGGCGCGCCCTTCAGCGGGGTCGGCCCCGTCACCACGGCCATGTTCCCGTCAATGCGGATGTCCGCTCCCATGCGCTGAAGCTCGGGGACGTGCATGAACCGGTTCTCGAAGATGGTCTCCTTCACCGAGCCCACGCCCCTCGCCTGGGTCAGGAGAGCCATGAACTGGGCCTGGAGGTCCGTGGGGTAGGCCGGGTAGGGCGCGGTGGTGACGTCCGCAGCGGAGAGCCCGTCGGGGCAAGAAACCCTCACCGCGGAGCCGCCCGGCTCCACGCGCGCCCCCATGGCCCTAAGCTTGACGAGGAGCGCCTCCACGTGGTCGGGGACGATCTCCTCCACGGTCACGTCGCCCCCCGTGAGGGCGGCGGCGATGAGCAGCGTCCCCGCTTCCACCCGGTCCGAGATGCAGGCGTGGCGGGCGCCGCCGAGGGCCTTCACCCCCTCCACCGTGAGCGTGTCCGAGTCGGTGCCCTCGATGCGCGCGCCCATCTTCACGAGAAGGCGGGCCAGGTCCCCGATCTCCGGCTCCCTCGCGGCGTTGCGGAGGACCGAGCGCCCCTCGGCCAGGACGGCCGCCATGAGGACGTTCTGGGTCCCCCCCACGGTGACCGTGTCGAAGACCACCTCGCCGCCCCTCAAGACGGGGGCGCTGGCCTCGATGTAGCCGTGCTCGATGCGGATGTCCGCGCCCAGGGCGGCGAGCCCCTTCAGGTGCTGGTCCACGGGGCGCGTCCCGATGGCGCAGCCCCCCGGAAGGGAGACCCTCGCGCGGCCGTACCGGGCGAGCAGCGGGCCGAGGGTGACCACGCTGGCGCGCATCTTTCGCACCAGGTCGTAGGGGCATTCGGGCTCGGGGATCTTCGCGGCGCGGACCCGGATGGGGCCGCCCGGCTCGCCCTCGACCTCGGCCCCCAGGTGGCGCAGGAGCTCTGCCATGGAGGCGATGTCCCTCAGATCCGCGGAGCCGGCGAACTCCAGCGGCTCCGGGGTGAGCAGGGTCGCGGCCATGCAGGGAAGCAGGGCGTTCTTGGCGGTCCGCACTTTCACGCTTCCCCGGAGCGGCACCCCGCCTTCGATCACGAAACGGTCCAAACCCCACCTCCCGCGACAGTATACTGGAAGAGTGTTTCCCGCCACAGAGCACACAGGGGACACAGAGCGAGGATTGTAATGAACCAGCAGGCACCCTCTGCGTTCTCCGTGACCTCTGTGGTTCAATCCCCTTCTGTTACAATATTCTGGGAGGGGTGATGTGCGGGATCTGCGGTGAGGTAACCTTCGGCGACGCGTCGCGCGTGGACCCGGAGCGGGTCCGCGCCATGACGCGCCGCCTGGCCCACCGCGGCCCCGACGGCGAGGGCCTCTGGCACGAGCCCGGCGCCGCCCTGGGCCACCGCCGCCTCGCCATCATTGACCTGACCGACGCCGCCGCCCAGCCCATGGCGAGCCCCGACGGGCGCTACCAGATCGTCTTCAACGGCGAAATCTACAACCACCGCGAGCTGCGAGCCCAGCTCGAGGCCGGGGGCGAGCGGTTCCTTACCCGCTCGGACACGGAGGTGCTCCTGCGGGCCCTTCTCCTCTGGGGTCCCGACGCGCTGAAGAAGCTCGCGGGAATGTGGGGCCTCGCGCTGTGGGATCGGGAGGCCCGTTCCCTCCTGCTCGCGCGCGACCGCCTCGGTGTGAAGCCGCTCTATTTCGCCCAGGTCCCCGGCGGCCTCGTCTTCTCCTCGGAGATTCCGCCGCTCCTGCTTCATCCGGACGTGAGCCGCGAGGTCGGCCGGCCGGCGCTCTGCGAGCAGGTGGCGTGCCGCTACGTTCTCGCCCCCCGCACGCTCCTTACGGGCGTCCGGAAGCTGCCGCCGGGCCACACGCTCCGCTTGGAGGGCGACCGCGCCTCGATCGCCCCCTACTGGCGTGTGCCCCTGGGTGAGCACTCCCACGAGATGCGCTTCGAGACGGCCCTCCAGGGTTTCGCCGAACGCTTCGAGGCCGCCGTCTCGCGCCGGCTCGTCTCGGACGTGCCCTTGGGGGTTCTTCTCTCGGGGGGAGTGGACTCCTCGGCCCTGGTGGCGGCCATGCGCCACGCGGGCCAGGAGCACGTCGCGACCTTCACGGTGGCCTTCGAGCACCACGACCCCAAGTTCGACGAGCGGGTCTGGGCGCGGAAGGTGGCGGGGAAGTTCGGCACCGACCACCGGGAGGTGATGATCGGTCCCGGCCTCTTTCTGGAGAGCCTGCCCGCCGTGCTCTCCCACCTGGACGACCCGGTGGCCGACCTGGCGGCCCTCCCCACCTACCACGTCTGCGCCCTCGCCGCGAAGGAGGTGAAGGTGCTCCTCTCGGGCCAGGGGGCCGACGAGCTGCTCGGCGGGTACCACCTGGACCGGGTCCTGCGGCAGATCCGGGCGGTCCTGACCCTGCGCCCGCTTCCCGGTGCGCGCTGGATGGGCGAGTACCTGGCCCGGAGAAACTCCAAGCGTGCCTACCTCCTGCGGTGGGACGACATCCGCCACGCCGTGGCGGGGCAGATGCCGGGCAAGATGCGCTACGACCTCACGGCGCCCCTGCGTCCCGGTGAGATGGCGCGGCTCTTGAAGGAGCCCGTCGAGCCGCCCTACGACCGCACGCTGGACGCGTTCTACACCGAGGTCCCCACCCACCGCGGGCCGCTCGACGCCATCCTGGGGACCCTCATGAAGGGCTGGCTCCCCGACAACCTGCTCAACTACGCCGACCGGATGTCCATGGCCCACGGCCTGGAGGTGCGCGTCCCCTTCCTGGACCCGGACCTGGTGCGCTTCTGCTTCCGCGTCCCCGAGCGCCACAAGGTCCGCGGCGGGGCCACCAAGCGGCTGCTGAAATCCTACGCCGGCCGGCGGGGCGTCCCGCGTTGCATCATCGCCCGCCGCAAGCGGGGGTTCCCGGTGCCGTGGAACGACTGGGTGCGGGGGCCGCTGAAAGAGCCGGTGCGAGCGATCCTGGAGGAGAGCGCCTGGATGGAGGCCCACTTCCGCCGGGAGGGCATCCGGGAGGTCTTCGATGCCCACCAGGCCGGCGCGGACCGGGGGCTCCTGCTCTGGAACCTTGTGGTTCTGGCCCGCTGGGGGCAGGACCTGGGATTGCGGTAGAGCGGGGCGGCGGCCGCCGGTCACTCGGCGGCGGGCGCCTCGGCGGGCGGGCGCTCTCGCACCAGGTCCTCCTTGTAGATCCGGAACAGCTCCAGCGCGAGGCAAAAGGCCAGCGGCCCCACCACGATCCCCAGAAAGCCCAGGCTCACGATTCCGCCCAGAACGCCCAGGGCCACCACGAGGATTGGGATGCGCGCCTTGCCGCTGATGAAGAGCGGGCGCACCACGTTGTCAATGGATGAAACCACCAGCACGCACCAGACCGTCAGGAGAAGCGCCTTCCCCGCCTCGCCCGCCGCGAAGAGGTAGAGGACCGCGGGCACCCAGACGAGGGCCGCGCCCACCACGGGGACGAAGGCCGCGAGGACCATGATGGCGCCGAAGAAGACGGGGCTGGGAAGCCCCACGAGGGCGAAGCCCACCCCGCCCAGGATTCCCTGGACGACGCAGGTGAGGACGATCCCGTAGAGGACGGCGCTCACCACGCGCTTCACCGTGTCCTCGATGATCTCCTTGTCGCGGGCCTTCAAGGGCACGCCGGCCCAGCCCTGGTTCACGATGGTCGCTCCGTCCCGGAAGGCGAAGAAGAGGACCACCACCATGACGAAGAACTTCATCAGGGCGCCGAAAAGATGGGTGAGGGCCGCCTTGGAGAACTGCACCGCCAACCCGGAGGCCCCCTTGAGGCCCGCCATCACGGTGGCCTGAAACTCCTTCCCCTCCAGGTAGGGCTTGAGGTGATCCATGAGGCGGGCCACCGCCGGGTTGGCTAGGACCTTGTCCAGGCCCGGGACCTTCCCCTGGGCGATGGAGTTCTCCAGCGCGCCCAGCACCCCCACGGCCTCCCCCGAGAACACGACGAGAAGGACCAGCAGGGGCCCCGCCACCAGCACCACGACGACCGTCGTGCTCAGGAAGGCCGCTGCGTTCGGCCGGCCCCGGACGATCTTGAGGCAGCGCCGGTGAATGGGGTAGGCCGCCAGCGCGAAGACCCCCGCCCACGCGATGGAGGCGAGGAAGGGCCAGAGGAGCATGAGCATGAAGCCCGTGACCACCACCACGCCGCCGAAGTAGAGGAGGGCGAAGAAGACCCCCCGGTCCATGGGGACCGCCATAAATTAATTTTATCACGCCCGAGACCGGGTCGCTCAGTGCCGCCGGACCCAGAGGGCAAAGGGGAGGGGCAGCGCCAGGGCCACGCAGATGGCCGCCCCCGTGGGCACGTCCCAGCGGATGGAGCCGAGCGTCCCCGCCACGCTCCCGAAGGCCCCGATGGCGGCGGAGGCCGCGAAGACGGCCGTGGTGCTCCTGAAGAGGCTCCGCGCGCTCGCGGCGGGAAGGACGAGGAAGGCGAAGGACAGAAGGACGCCGATCTGGCTGATCGCCACCGCGAGCAGCGCCCCGAGGCCGGAAAAAAACAGCAGTTCCAGTGCCCCCACGCGCATGCCGAGTACCCGGCACGTCTCGGCGTCGAAGGCGACGGCCAGAAAGCGCCGGTGCAGCGCGCCGCCGAGGACCGCGAGCGCGCCGACCACCGCCGAGAGGATGGCGACGTCCCTGGCCGATACCCCCAGCATAGACCCGAAGAGGAGCGTCGCTTCGTCCAGCCCCCCCTGCGCGCTCTTGCTGAGGAGAACAACGCTCAGCGCCCCGAGGACCACGTAGAGAATCCCGAGGACGGCATCCTCGGGGAGGGCTCCTCGCCCGCCCCGGCTCCGCCAGGTCAATACGGCGATCACCGTGGCGACCGCCACGAGCCCAGCCAGCCTGGGCTCCCAGCCGAAGAAGAAGGCCGCCGCCGCCCCGCACAGCGCCGCCTGCGCCAGGCTCACGCTCACGAAGACCATGCGGCGTTCCACCAGGAAGACGCCGTAGTACGCCAGAGGCAGCGCGGCCACCAGAGCGCCCACCAGCGGCCACTTCACCAGCAGCAGCGTCTCAACCACGGTCCGCCTCCTTTTCCCCGGTCGCCCACGTCAGCACGGGCTCCCCGGCCACGTCCATGATCCGGAGGCCCGCGCCGTAGGCCGCGGCGAGCCTGGGGTCCCGGAGGACGGACTCCCGCCTGCCGCAGAGACAGAGGCCCTCGCGCGAGTCGAGCCACAGGAAGAACTTCACCTCCGCACCGATCTCCCCCAGCAGGTGCGTGACCAGCAGGATCGCCATTCCCTCGCGGTTCAGGTCCCTGAGGAGCTCCATGAGGGCGTGGCGGGTGATGAGGTCTATGCCGTTCGTGGGCTCGTCCAGCACGAGCACGCCGGGCCTGCGGTGGAGGGCGCGGGCCAACATGACGCGCTGGCGCTGGCCTCCGGAAAGGGCGCCGAAGGGCTTCCGCTCCAGGTCGTGGAGCCCCACGCGGGAGAGCACCTCGGGGACCGGCGGGCACCCCTTCAGGTCCAGGGCACCCAGCTCCACCACCTGCCGCACGGAGAGGGGCAGGCTCTCCCGGACGGAGGAGAGCTGTGGAACGTAGCCCAGGCGGAGGCCGCCGGCTCGCCGGAGAGTGCCGGAAAGAGGCGCGAGCGCGCCCAGGAGCGTCTTGACGAGCGTGGTCTTGCCGGCACCGTTGGGGCCGAAGATGCCCCAGTACTCCCCCGCCCGCACCTGAAGCGAGATGTTTCCCAGAAGGGGACGGCCGTAGCCGATGGCCGCCCCCTCCAGCGAAAAGAGCGCGTCAGCCACGGGAGCCCTCCAGCAAGCCCCGGACGATGGTGCGCATGAGATCCGGGTAGCCTTTGACGTCGGGCGCCCCCCCCGTGAGCGCCGGGACCTCCACCAGCCGGGCCCCTGTGTCCGAGGCCACCTTTCCGGCGATTTTGAGGTCCTCGTAGTTCTCCACGACGAGGATCTTCACTCTGCGGTCGCGCATGATCTTCTCGAGCTCCATCAAGGCCGTGGGGGAGGGCTTGATCCCCGGCTTGGGCTCCACGAAGCCCACCACCGCGAAACCGTAGCGCAGGAAGAAGTAGTCCAACG
>JAKAIJ010000077.1 GCA_021814355.1 Acidobacteriota bacterium | reverse complement strand
CTCTCTCCATGGCTCTCTCCTAGGCCACCGCGGGATGGTGCGGCTTGTGGCACGCCGTGCATGGCCCCGCATCGCCGTGGTCCTTGGGGTTGATCTGGGGGAACCCCGCCGGCTTGGCGGCGTTCTCGACGTGGCAGCCCAGACAGAGGTCCCGCCCGTCGGGTCTCTGGGGCTTGAGCTTTCCGGGGTCGGCGGCGTGCGCGGCCAGCGGCCCGTGGCAGGACTCGCACCCGATCTTCTCGTGTTTGCTCCCCTTGCGGGACTCGGCGACGTCCGAGTGGCACCCCCCGCAGGCCGCCCGACCGGCGTAGCTCAACGGCCGGTTGCGGTTGTCGTCCAGGGCCCCCGCCCGGTAGTGGCCGAAGTCCCCGAAGCCCTTCGGCACCAGGAGAGCCCGCGCCAGGAGGAAGACCAGGAAGCCCACGGCGAACAGGACCGCCACCCGGACCAAGTGCTCCTTGTCCTTGAACAACTCGTTCATCCCCGCTCCCCTTTCTGCACTCTTCCCGAACCCCGTCGCGTTCAGGCCTTCCCCTGGAACGCGTGGCACTCCCCGCAGGGCTTCGGCGCGTTGTGGGCCTTCCTATCCTCGTGGCACCCCAAACAGGCGTCGCGGGCAGCCACCTTCCAGACGTGGCGGCCGTGGCAGTCGGTGCAGGAGGCGTCCGGATGGCCACCCCTCTTGTGCAGGCCGCCGAGCCCCTCATGGCAGGACTTGCAATCCGCGAGGGGGAGCTTCACCCCGGGGGCCGTGTGGCAGGCGGTGCAGTCGGACATCATAGGCGCCGCCGTGTCCAGCTTGTGGCACCCCGCGCAGTCGAGCTTGGGGCGGATGCCGGGGCTGTGGCATCGGTTGCACAGAACCTCCGCGTGCCGCCCCTTCAGCGGGAAGGGGTGCCAGGTCTCGTCGGTGACCGGAGGCTGGGCGCCGAGTGCCTCCAGCGGGCCGCGCTGGGGCATGGTGTGGCAGGCCGTGCACTCGCGGGTGAGCGTCTTGCCGTCCTTCGTGGCGTGGCGCCCGTCGTGGCAGCGGAAGCAGCCGGGCCAGTTACGGTGGCCGATGTTGTCGGGGTAGGTCTTCCAGTCCACCTTCATTTTCGGAAAAACGGAGCGGTTATAGATGTCCGTCACCGTTGCCACCGCGTTCTGAATGTCGGCCATCCGCTCCTGGTAGAGGGCGGGGTAGTTCTTCGCATAGAAGTTGAACACGGCGTCGCGGATCTGCTTGTCCGCGGTCTCCATGTCCGGGTAGGGCGCCATGAGGGCCTCCGCGGTGGTCTTCTTGATCCACGGGAGGTCTCTGGCGATGGCGCCGTTGTTCATGGCCAGGTCAATGGCCCTGTCCGGCGGCGTGTAGACGTGAGTGGGACGGTTGTGGCAGTCCATGCAGTCCATCTTGTGGAGCGGCAGGGAGGCCTTCTCCTTTTCGGAGAGCGGCTTGTCCTGGGACATGTACTCCCGCTCCTGGCCGTACTTGCCCACCACCTTGAAGTAGGGGATCTCCTGCTGCTTGGGGTCGGGGGTGGCGTAGTAGATGGCGTTGTCAATGATCATGTGCCAGTGGATCCCCGCGCTCTGTCCCATGCGCGAACTGCCGCCGCCGGTCTTCATGAGCAGGCTGATCTGGTCGCTGGTGCTCTTCTCGTCGTAGCGGAAGTAGGGGATCTGGAGGAGCTGGGCGCCGTAGAACTTGTTGGGCCAGTGGCACTCTTCGCAGGTTTCGCGGGCGGGGCGCAGGTTTTTGACCGGCGTCTCGATGGGGGTCGGGTAGGTGTGGAACAGGACCGCCAGGACCTGCCGCGCGCCGGAGAGCTTGGACTTCACGTAGAAGGAGGCGCCCGAGCCCACATGGCACTCCACGCACCGGACCTTCGCGTGGGGAGAGTGGTTGTAGGCCGCGAACTCGGGCTCCATGACCGTGTGGCAGAGCCTCCCGCAGAAGGTCACGGACTCGGTGAAGAGGAACGCATTGTACCCTGCGAACCCCAGGATGATCAGGAGCAGAAAGCCGCCGATGCTGACGTAGGCGAACTTCCTGCGGTGCCGGGGGTCGTTGAGGTCCACGCGGGGGTAGGGAAGCGCTTCGGCGGTCCCGAGCCGCTTGCGGCGGCGGCTTTCCCGCCACATCCCGAGGAGGGCGATCGCGAGGCCCGCGGCCACCACCGCCGGGAAGATCATGTAGGTGAACATGCCGACGTAGGGGCTCGGCGCCTGCAGGCTCAGCTCCACCACCATGGCGAAGAGCATGAGGAAGGCGCCCGCCACGGTGACCAGGAAGCCGAAGTAGCTCAGCACGTTGCGGTAGAGGCCCCGCTGGCCGCGTCTTGGTTCCGTCATCCCGGTCCCTCCTGGGGTCCCTCCGGGCGGTCGCACACCCGCTTCCCGGGCGCAGGCGCACCCCCATCGAGCAAGGGGGGATAGGGGCCCGCGGTGCTCCCGTCTCTGTCGTTGTCGGCCCGCCGCCCCCCGGCAACACCTTCAGCTGGGCAGGTTAAAGTATCTATACCGAAAACGCCACCAAAAGAAGTGGGACCGAGAAACGCGGAAGGGTGTTGGGGCTTAAGACCCAACAGGCTCCCAGTCAAGGAGATTTTTCAGGTGACAGCGGCGGTCCAAAACCATAGAAACATTTAGATGCATTGTAATATATTGATATAAAATGAAATAACACATTGAAATATTTTGATTCATATTAACCATCCTAGTGCGCTCAACTCAATGGGCACCTTGGCGGCACACTATTGGGGCAATAGCCCCATTTTAGACGAAAAAACGACCATTTCGTCCTTTGGCATTTTCCTTGCTTTCCCCGCTGCGGGGGAAGGTTCCAAATCTTGGGAGGCTCGACGTGCTGGAAGCTAGGGTCGCGGATTTCCACAGCATCGAATACTGGGATTCCATCGGATACACCCCCGACGGGGACGCTCTTGTCTCGCGCCATGCTAACTTCGTGCAGGCCATCGCCCGGGAGTACTACCACCCCAACATGGGCCTCTGCTTCGAGGACCTGCTCCAGGAGGGCTTCGCGGGCCTGCTGGAGGCGGCCTCGCGCTTCCGTCCGGAGCGGGGCTGCAAGTTCGTCACTTACGCCGCCTGGTGGGTCCGCAAGCCGATCCTCAAGCTCATCACCGAGCAGAGCCAGAACATCAAGATTCCCGCGTACCGGTGGTCCCGCCTCCTGACGGCCCGGGCGCTCCAGGAGGAGCGGCTGCGCATGGCGCGCAGCGGCCGCGGCGACGCCGGCGGCGGACGGGACGTGATGGAGCGGATCATCCCCATCTCCCGGGGCGAGATCTCCCTCGAGGAAACCTTCGACACGGAGGTGAGCCTTAAGGACCACCTGAGCGACGCCCGCTCGCCGGACCCCCTCCACTGCACCCTGGCGGAAGAGACCCTCGACCTGCTGCAGGAGGCGCTGGAGAGTCTTGACGCCCGCGAGCGGCGAATCCTCGAGCGCCACTACGGCCTGGACGGGCAGGAACCGGTGACCCTCCAGCAGATCGGCGACTCCCTCGGCCTAACCCGCGAGCGGGTGAGGCAGGTGGAGCAGGACGCGCTCCGCAAGCTCACCCGCTGGATGCGCCGCCGGAGCCGCGGGTTTCCCGCCTGATCTTTTCGCGCGCCGCCCAGCCCAGTTTCCGCAAGAGGAAACCCGACCCGGCCCGGTCCGCCCAACGGTCCACGGCGGTCTCCTGCCGGCCGAAGCCCCGCGCGTAGCCCGCGGCCAGCGCCCGCCACGCCTCCCTCGACGGGGGCGACGGCGCGTGCGCCGAGAGCTTCACGAGCGACCGTTCCAGCCGGCGCAGGTTCGCTATCCGCCGGCCTTCGCCCAGCACCGGGGCCCGGGTCGAGTGGCGGAAGTCAATGGCCCAGGCCCGGCCGTCCGCGCCCAGTAGGAGGTTCCCCGCGTTCAGGTCCGCGTGGCAGACGCCGAGGCCGTGGAGCCGCCCCACGCACTCCCCCGCGGCGGTCATGGCTTCGGGACCGCAGATTCCCTCCGCGAGCCTCTCGGCGAGAGAGCGGACCCCCGGGAGGGGCTCGAGCAGGGTGTAGACCTCGTAAAGGCGGCCGCGCCGCACCAGCCAGCGCGCCGCGGGGGCGGGCGTGAGGCCCCGCTCGCCGAGCCAGAGCGTCAGCGCCCACTCCCGCCGGAAAGTGGAGCTGGAGAGGTAGCGGTCCGGCAGGACGGGCGCCGCGAAGCCTCCCCGCGCCTCGCGCTTCAGAAGCAGCGCGCGGCCCGCCAGCGCCACCCGGCGGAGAGTCCCCCGGCCCGGGAGCGCGGCGTCCCCTGCGGCGGCCCAGGTGGCGGCGGGGTCCATGGCGGCGGCCTCCTTCGCGAGGTCCCTGCCGGCGTCGGGGTTGAGGAGCATCTGGGCTCTCACCCTTCCAGCATAAGCCACGGCTGGGGTTCCCGCCAACCGGAACGGGCGGCGACGGGTGGCCGGGCGCGACCGTACCCCTGTTCCCCGATGGGCCCTAAAGTTCCCGCAGCGCCTGGGCCACCGGAAGCCGGGCCGCCCGCAGGGCGGGCAGCAGCCCGCCGGCGAAGCCCATGGCCAGGGCGAAGAGCACGCCCGCCGCCAGCGCGTCCGGCGTCACCTGGAAGGCGAAGGCCATCTGGGAGAAGGACTGCCAGTTGAGGGTGGAGGTGGTGAGCCCGTTCAGGGGCCAGGCGGCGGTGCAGCCCAGGAGCCCCCCGGCGAGCGACAACAGGAGGGCCTCGGCGAGGAAGGCCGCCACCACGCTCCCCGCGGAGAAGCCGAGGGCCCGGAGCGTGGCGATTTCGCGGGCCCGGGCGGAGACCGCGGCGTACATGGTGTTAAACGCCCCGAACACCGCGCCGACGCCCATGACCGCCGCCACCAGGTAGCCCAGCACGCGGATCAGGGTGCTGAGGAGGCGCGACTGTTTGGCGTAGTACTCCACCTCCGTGTCTACCTGCACGGTGAGCCTCGGGTCCCCCTGGAGGGCCCTGCGGAGCAGCGCGAGCCCCGCGGGGCCCTCCGTGCGGGCGGTCACCGACGAGAAGAGGCCGTAGGGCCGCTTGTAGGCCTGGCCGAGGACCCCCGCGTCGGCCCAGACCTCCGAGTCGTAGGCCGACCCGCCGGCGTCGAGCAGACCCACCACCTCCCAGGTGCGCCCCCCGAAGGCCGGGCGCGCGCCCAGGGAGAAGCCCGTGTACATGTCCGCGGCGTTTCGCCCCACGACGAGCTCCGCGGTCCCCGGGGTCAAGAACCGCCCGCCCGCCAGGCGCAGCCCCTCGTGGACGAGCAGGGCCCGGTCCGTGACCCCGCGGACCTGGGCCAGGGCGTCCGCGTCCGAGGCCTTGTGGTGGAAGGCCGTGACCACGACGATCTCGGGGCTCACCAGGGGCCGGCCGTCGCCGCCGTGGGCGATCCCCGGCGCATCCTCGATGACCCGCACCTGGTCGAGGGTCATGACGCTCACCATCTCGGTGGTGGAGCCGCCTCGCTGGACGAGGGCGTTGCGGGGCGAGCCGCTCTGCACGAGAGTCTTTTGGAACCCGTGGGCCATGGCCATCATAGCCACGAAGACCGCCACCACGCCGGCGATGCCCAGGACGGCCACCAAGTTGCTGGCCCACCGGACCCGCACCGAGCGCAGTGTGTAGAGGAGCGGAACCGCCACCTCAAACCCTCCTGAGGGCGTGGACGATCCTCAGCCGCATGGCGAGCACCGCGGGGATGGCCCCCGCGGCGGCCCCCACCGCCGCGGCCGCCAGAAGCCCCAGCCCCATCTTCGCGGGCGAGAGGTAGAAGAGGGGCAGCATGCCGCCCGTCGGGTCGCCCCGCATGGTGAAGAGCTTCACCGCGACGAGTCCCAAGATTCCGCCCTGGAGGGCGTAGGCCTGGGACTCCGCCAACACCAGCCCCAAAACCGCCCGATCTGAAAACCCCAGGGTTTTCAGGACCGCCAGTTCCCCCGTGCGCTCGCGTACGGCCATGGCCATCGTGTTGCCCGTCACCAGCAGGAGGGTGACGAAGACCACCGAGCCGATGACCAGGATGAGGAGCTTGATGTTGCCCATCTGCTTGACGAACCCCGCCGCGAAAGCGGCTTCGGTCTCGCTCTTGGTCTCCCAGGAGGAGTTGGCGAAGAGGGCGTCCAGCGCCGCGGCCACGGGCGTGGCCAGGTCCGGGTTGGCCACACGGACCACGTACCACCCCACGTTTCCCTTCCCCCACCGGCGGCGCTCCTCGAGGTAGCGCGCGTGGAACCAGAACTGGGTGAGGTCGTCCTGCTGGCGCGTGCCGTCGTAGATGCCGCGCACGTTGAACTCCCAGACGCCCCCGAAGATGGTTGCCACGATCGGGACGCGGTCCCCCACCTTGAACCCGTACTTCTGCGCCGTCTGCCGGCCCACCACGCACCCCTCCTGATCCGCCTCGAAGGCGCTCCACTCGCTGGGGGGAACCGAAAACTCGGGGTAGACGCGCCGGAAGGTGGGCGTGTCAATGGCGTACTGGGGGAAGAAGTTGCGCTCGTCCTGGTAGTAGCCCCCGAACCAGCTGGCGTAGGTGACCGCCCGGACGCCGCGGATCTGGAGGATCCGGTCCCGGTAGGCCTGGGGGAGCGGCATGATGAGCGAGACCTTGTTGCGCACGACGAGACGGTCCACGCCCGCCACCTCCACGCCCTGGTTGAAGGCGGTCTGGATGGCGGCGAGGAGACCGAAGAGGAAGAGCGCCACGCCGTAGGAGCCGATGGTGAGAGTGGTCCGCACCTTCTTCCGGACCAGGTTCCGCCAGATGAGGGGGAGGTATCTCACGGCCGCGCCCCCGCGCTCAGCGCCTCCCCGCCTCCACGAGGACGCCCTTGTCCAGGTGGAGGAGGGCCCCGGCGCGCTCGGCGGCGCGCGGGTCGTGGGTGACCATCAGGAGGGTCTTGCCGTACTCCGCGGAGAGCCGCGAGAGCAGTTCCATCACCTCGTCGGCGCTTCGCCGGTCCAGGTCGCCGGTGGGCTCGTCGCAGAGCAGGAAGGTCGGGTCCGCCACGATGGCCCGGGCGATGGCCACGCGCTGTTCCTGCCCGCCCGAGAGCTGGCGGGGGTAGTGGTCCAGCCGGTCGGCGAGGCCCACCAGGCTCAGGGCCAGCTCCACGTGGTCCCGGCGCTCGGCACGGGAGAGCCGGGTGAGCAGGAGGGGCAGCTCCACGTTCTGGAAGGCCGTGAGGACGGGGAGCAGATTGTACATCTGGAAGATGAACCCCACGTGGCGCGCCCGCCAGGCGGCCAGGGCGGGACCGGAGAGGCGGGAGAGCTCGTCGCCGTCCACCACGATGGTCCCCGCGGTGGGCAGGTCGAGGCCGCCGAGCAGGTTCAGGAGGGTGGTCTTGCCCGAGCCCGAGGGGCCCATGAAGGCCACGAACTCCCCCGCCTCCACGTCCAGGTTGAGACCCTGCAGGACGTGGATGACCTCGCCGCCCCGGTGGTACACCTTGTCCACCTCGCGCATGCGGATGAGGGCGTCGCCGGAGCCGTTCCCGTCTACCCGGACCATGGTCTCCCCGGAGCCGGGGCGCTCACGCGCCCTTCGCCGCGGCGCGGCGGCCGTCGCGCAGCTCGGCCGGTCCGCCCACGACGACCGATTCCCCGGGCTCCACGCCCGACAGGACTCCGGCGTCGGCGCCGTGCGGCGCTCCCAGGGTGACGGGGCGCCGGGAGAGGCGGCCCCCCTTCAGGACGTAGACCACCTTCTGCCCGGCCTCCTCGCGCACCGCCGCCGAGGGAACCAGGCACTTGGGCGTGGGGCCGGCCGCGGCGGAGAGCTCCGCGAGGAAGGCGACCTTGATTCCCATGTCGGGCAGGATCTTGGGATCCAAGGCGTCGAAGGCGATGCGGACCTTCACCGTCGCCTTCTGCCGGTCCGCCGAGGGGATGACGGCGCGCACGCGGCAGGGGATCTTCCAGTCGGGGTAGGCGTCGAGGGCCGCCTCCACCCGCATGCCCGGCGTCACCTTGGCGATGGAAGACTCGCTTACGTCCACCTCGATCTCGAGGGAGGTCATGTCCACCACCGTGGCGATGCCGGTGCGGGTGAAGCCGCCGCCCGCCGAGATGGGCGAGACCATCTCGCCGGGCTGGGCGTCCTTGGAGACGGCGATGCCGGCGAAGGGGGCCCGGACGGTGCAGTTGTCGAGCCCCTTCTGGGCCGCCGCGAGGCGTCCCGTCGCGGCCTGCGCCTGCTTCCTGGCGGCGGCGAGCCTGGCGCGCAGGGCCTCCGCCTGGGCCCGCGCCCGGTCGAGGGTCTGGGCGTCCAGCACGCCCTCTTGCGCCAGCGCCTCGTACCGCTCCAGGGTCTTTGCGGCCTCGGCCTGCTGGGCCTCGAGGTCGGGGACCGCGGCGCGCGCCGCCTCGCTCTCGCCCAGGGCCGAGGCGTAGGCCGCCCGGGCCTCCACGTCGTCGAGCCGGGCCAGGACCTGGCCCTCCTCCACGCGCATGCCTTCGTCCACCAGCACGTCGCGCACCTGCCCGGTGACCTTGGCGGCCACCGTGGCCTTCCGGCGCGGGGTCACGTAGCCGCTGGCCTGAAGGACCGCCTCGGGGCCGCCCGCGGAGGCGCCGCGGGCCGAGGCCACCTCCACTTGGACGCTGCGCCCCCCGGCGAGGGCGAGGACTACGAGGAGTCCGGTGAAAACGGCGCCGAGGCCGATCCAGAGACGCTTCCGGCCTCGCTCCCGCGGGCCCCCGCGGCGCGCCGCGGGGGCCAGGCGGAGCGCCGAGAGGTCCGCCGCTGAACTTTTCTCCGGAGCGTCCATCCGTCCTCCCCCGCGCCGCCGGGCCGGGCCCTCGCAGGCCCGGCGCATCGCTCCCCGCCGTGCGGGGCGGCCGCCGCGACTTCGTTTATAATACGCCCTCCGGCGGGCCACCGCGAAGCCTCCCGCGGGCCGCCTCTCCGAGGGAGCGCCGTGACCGATCGCCGCGATCCCCCCGACCGCCTCACCCCCGCCATGCGGCAGTGGCGCCATTTCAAGGACCGCCACCCGGACAAGATCGTCCTCTTCCGGATGGGCGACTTCTACGAGATGTTCGGCGAGGACGCCCGCGTGGCCTCCGAGGCCCTCGAGCTCGCCCTTACCACGCGGGACCGCGACAAGCCGGATCCCATGCCCATGTGCGGCGTGCCCCACCACGCGCTGAACGGCTACCTGGCGCGGCTCATGAAGCTGGGGTTCAAGGTGGCCATCTGCGACCAGACCGAGGACCCGGTCCAGGCCAAAGGGCTGGTGAAGCGCGAGGTGACGCGGGTGGTAACCCCAGGGACCGTTCTCGAAGAGGGGGTCGTGGAGGGACGGGAGGCGGTGGTCCTTGCCGCGTGGTGCGCGGGGCCGCGCCAAGCGGGGCTCGCCTGGACGGACCTCTCCACGGGGGACGTACGGACCGCGGTGGGGCCCCTCGAGGAGATGGCCGACCGCCTCCGGTGCCTCTCGCCCCGCGAGCTGCTCCACCCCGAGGGGGCCGCGCCCCCCGCCGAGGGCCGGTCGGTAGCCACGCCCCTGCCGGGGGAGCTCTTCGACGGGGCGAAGGCGGGCGAACGGCTGGCGCGCTCCCTGGGGCTCCCGCCGGTGCTGCCCGGAATCCCCTCGGAGCCCGAGCTGCTCGGCGCGCTCCACGCCCTACTCCACTACGCCCGCGACATGGGCGGCGCCCCCATGCGGCTGCCTACGCTCGAGAGCCGCGGGAGCCTCCTCTTCATGGACGAGGCGACGCGGCGCAACCTCGAACTGGAGGCCAACGCCGAGGACGGCGGCCGCGAGGGTTCCCTACTTGAGGCGGCGGACGCCACGAAGACCCCCATGGGCGCGCGGCTCCTGGCCGAGTGGGTGGCGGCGCCCAGCGCTCTTCTGGCGGAGATCCGGGCGCGCCAGGACCACGTGGCGGCCTGGGTGGAGAACCCGGCGGCCCTGCGGCGCCTCCGGGAGGTGCTCCGGGGCTTTCCCGACTGGAGCCGGGTGGTGGCCCGCTTCAACGCGGGGATCGCCGCGCCCCGGGACGCGGGCGCCCTCCGGGAGGCCCTCGCCCGCCTGCCCGAAGCCGCCGCCGCCTGCGCCGAGGCGGGGGGCAGGCCCGCGGAGGAGGCCGCCGCGCTCCCGCTCTTCGCGATCTGGCGCGACCGGCTCGCCGCCGCCCTGGTGGAAGCCCCGCCCCCCCACGCCCGGGAGGGGGGCATCTTCGCCGCCGGATACCATGAGGAGCTGGACCGCCTGCGCGAGCTCTCCGAGAACGCCCACGGGGCCCTGCTCCGGGTGGAGGCCCGGGAGCGGGAGCGCACCGGAATCACCTCCCTCAAGGTGCGCTACAACAAGGTCTTCGGCTACTTCATCGAGGTGAGCCGGGCGAACCTGCCGAAGGTCCCCGCGGAGTACGAGCGCCGCCAGACCATGGTGAACGCCGAGCGCTTCGTCACCGCGGAGCTCCGGGAGCTGGAGAACCAGATCCTAAACGCCCGGGAGCGCCGCGACTCCCTCGAGGGCGAGCTCTGGGAGGCGCTCTGCGAGGCCCTCCGGCCCGAGCTGGAGGCCATGCGCGACGCAGCGGCGCTCCTGGCGCGCCTCGACGTCCTCGCGGGCTTCGCCCAGAAGGCCCGGGACCGGGGCTGCGTCCGGCCCGAGGTGGTGGAGGAGCCGTCGCTCCTCATCGAGGAGGGCCGCCACCCCGTCCTCGAGGCCGACCCGCGCCACCAGCCCTTCGTCCCCAACCCGGCCCGAATGGACACTACCGCGTCGCAGGTCACCATCCTCACGGGCCCCAACATGGGCGGAAAGTCCACCTACCTGCGCCAG
>JAKAIJ010000076.1 GCA_021814355.1 Acidobacteriota bacterium | reverse complement strand
CCCCGCGGAGCCCACCACGCTCGGCCTCAAGTTCGCCCTCTGGTACGCCGAGATGGGGCGGAACCGCGCGCGCCTCGCCGCCGCGCGCCGGGTCATCGCGGTGGGCAAGCTCTCGGGGGCGGTGGGAACCTTCGCGCACCTCCCGCCCGCCGTCGAGGAGTCGGTCTGCCGGGCGCTCGGGCTCGCGCCGGACCCCATCACGACCCAGGTGATCCAGCGGGACCGCCACGCCGAGGTCCTCTTCGCCGTCGCCCTCTGCGGCGCCACCCTCGAGAAGATCGCCACCGAGATCCGCCACCTCCAGCGCACCGACGTGCGCGAGGTGGAGGAGCCCTTCTCCGAGGGCCAGAAGGGCTCCTCGGCCATGCCCCACAAGCGCAACCCCGTGGGGTGCGAGAACATCACCGGGCTGGCGCGGCTCCTGCGCGGCTACGCCCTTCCCGGGCTCGAGAACGTGGCCCTCTGGCACGAGCGGGACATCTCCCACTCCTCCACCGAGCGGGTCGCCCTGCCCGACGCCACGACGCTCCTCGATTACATGCTCCACCGCCTGCGCGCCATCCTGGAGGGGCTCCTGGTCTACCCGGAGGCCATGGCGGCCAACCTGGACAAAACCCGCGGCCTCATCTACAGCCAGCGCGTGCTGCTCGCGCTCGCCCGCGAAGGACTGAGCCGGGAGGAGGCCTACGCCGCCGTCCAGGGCGCCGCCATGCGGTGCTGGGCGGGGGAGGGACGCTTCCTGGACCTGGTAGCGGCCCTGCCGGAGGTGGCGGCCCGGGTCCCCAAGGAGCGGCTGGCCGCCGAGTTCGACCCGTCGCGCTTCCTGGTCCACGTGGAGGCCCTCTTCCGCCGGGTCTTCGGGCCGGGGGGTTGACGCGCGGCGGGATGTGCTATACTCGCGCCGTGTCGAACGTCCCCGGGGACCGCGCCGGTCGAAACTAAACGATGTCCCGAGACCCTCGAATCCGAGCCCGCAGGTCCGCCCCCGCATTTCCCCCGAACGCTACATGCGCCCTCGCGCCGCCTCCGCGGCCCGCGCCGCCGCACGCCCCCACGTCCTGAGGAGGGACAATGGCCGTCCGTCTGTTCGTCGGTAACCTGCCCTACGACGCCAACGAGGGAGAACTGAGAGAGTTCTTCCTCCCCGTGGGGACGCTCTCCTACGTCCACTTTCCCGTGGACCGGGAGACGGGCCGGCCCCGCGGCTTCGCCTTCGTCGAGTTCGAGGAGCGCGAGAAGGCGGAGGAGGCGATCAGCCGGTTCAACAACCAGCTCTTCCGCGGCCGCCCGCTGGCGATCAACGAGGCCCGGGCCCGCGACGCGAGCGCCCCGCCCCGTCCCGCGGGCGGATTCGGCCCGCGCCCCGGCGGCGGCCCGCCACGGAGCTTCGGCCCCCGCCCCCCGCTGGGCGGATGGAGCCCCGAGCCCGTGGGGGAGCGCAAGCCCTCCCGCAACTTCGGCCCCGACGCGCCGCCCCGGGGTAAGAAGAGGTTTGCCAAGAGCCCCGAGCGCGGCGAGCGGGCCCCGAAGGGGCCCATCAAGGAGCGCGGCGGCGGCCGGTTCTACGGCATCGTCGAGGACGAGGATTTCGGCCAGGACGACCTGTCCATTGACAACATCGCCACCCGGGCGGAAGACGGCGCGGGCGACGAAGAGGCCTAAGCACGAAGCGGCCCCCTTCCGGCGGGGCCGCTCCTGTTTTCAGAGGGGGGGCGCCGTGGCCCGTTTCCGGATCCTGACCTCGCCCGAACCCTCCGAGGTGGGCCGCGCCCTGCCGCTGGGCCAGGGTGAAACCCTGCTGGGGCGCGACCCCGCCACCGCGCCCCTCGCCACCCCCGACCCGCAGATCTCGCGCCGCCACCTGCGCCTCGTCCCTACGGCCGACGGCTGGCTCCTGGCCGACGAGGAGAGCGCCAACGGGACCTTCGTCAACGGCGAGCGGGTGGCGCGGCACCTCCTCAGGCCCGGGGACCGGGTCCGCGTGGGAGAAACGGAGCTCCTCTTCGAGGACGCGCCGGCCCACGAACCCCGGCCCGCCTCTTCCGCCGCCTCCGCGGTTCCCCGGCCGTCTTCGCCGCGCGCGGCCGGGCCGCCCCGGGGCCGGAGAGCCACGGCCGCCCTCGGGACCGCGGGCGCGCTCCTGCTGCTTCTGTGCGCCTGCGGCGTCGGCTCCGCGTTCCATCTGACGCGGGGCTTCACCAACCTCCGGCTGCTTCCCGCCATCCTGCGCTCCATCGCCTCCAACGGCTGGGCGGGACGGCTCAACCCGGCGCCCCCGAAGGAGTCGGGTGCGCCCGCCCTGGACCTAAGGCCCTTCCCCAGCGTGCGGATCACCGCTCCGAAAAACGCCCTGGACAAGCCCCGGGCGGTGCGCGTCGCCGCCCTGGACCCGGCGTGGGGCAAGGTGGTCCGGCGGGCGGGGCTGGCCCGCAGGGAGATCCCCGTGGCGGCCTTCCGCGTGGACGCGGGGATGACCGACCGCGAGCTCTTCCCCGGCGAGGTCACGGTGAGCGTGGACCTCGCCCAACGCGGGGTTCCGAAGGAGCTTTGGCCCTACGCCAGAATCTACCACGTGGACGACCAGGGACGGTTCACCCTCATGGACGCCTCGGTGAACGGCCCCCTCGTTTCCTGCAAGGCCCGCCACAACTACATCTTCGCGGTCTTCCTCGGGCTGGGCTACGGGACCTGCATCGCGGTCATCACCTCGGCGGAGCGGAAGTTCGAAGGCGAGGAGTCCTGGAACAGCTTCGCGTCCGGCGATTTCAAGGCCTATTGGCCCGCGCGGCTCCCGCCGCGGAACCCGGCGGTCTTCAACCCCGTGAACGACGAGCTGGAAGCCCTCTGGAAGAAGTACCTCGCCGAGAGCGTGGAGATCGAGAACCAGGAGGGGGGCCTCGGGCTGGACCCGGCCGGCCCGCCCAACCCCATGCTCACGGCCTTCGCCCGCTACCAGATGGACCCGCGGGTCCGGGAGCTGGCGCCCAAGATGAAGGACCCCCAGTGGCTGGAGGAGAACTTCGTCCCGGCGCGGGTGATGAACGGCCTCGGCGTGCTCGAGCGCTGCTATGCCTACCTGACGTCCAAGCGCTGGCGGGGGTTTCAGGAGCCCACGTTCAAGGTGGACATTCTCTTCCGCCTCCAGTGGCCCCACGGGGACAGCGTCCTCGCCATGACCACGGGGAGCTACATCCTCTACCCGTACATTGACCTGGACTACAACCGCATCCCGGACCGGGAGTTCGACGGAGCCGCCCTGGACCCCGCCTTCGACGCCCTCCACGCGGACTGCGTCCACGAGCTGTTCCACGCGCTGCAAAAGACCTACTACACGGGCAACCCCGCCGAGTACGACTGGTTCCTCGAGGCCACGGCGGTGACGCTCGAGGGCGAGGCGCTGGAGGATTTCCAGGGCGTCGGCTACATCGCGGCCAAGCACCCCACCGACCGCCCCTACTGGAACGCCTTCTTCGAGCCGCTGGACTTCGGAGGCGGGGACGAGCTGGCCCGGCGGCACCACGGCTACGGGGCCTCCTTCTTCCTCGAGTTCCTGAGGGACCGCTACTACAAGGGGGAGGCGAGCCGCCAGTTCCTGCCCAAGCTCTGGAAGGACTTCGGCTCCTGGAGCGGCGGGACGCTGGTGAGCCTCCGGCGCAGCACGAGCGACTCGGACGACAGGCTTTCCGCGGACTTCCGGGAGTTCTGCCTGGGGTCCACCGGCAGCCTGCTCGGCGCCCACCGGGAAGAGAACCGGCCGGACGGAGCCGCCACGCTCACCCCCGACCGGCCGGCCTTCGCCTGGCCCCAGGGGGCGCCCCGGCCCCTCTCGACCCACATGCTCCTGCTCACGTTGCGCCAGCCGCCGGTCCTGGTGAAGGAAAAGGGGCCCGTAGAGCCGCCGCCGCCCCTGCTCCTGGTGCGGGCCCACACCCGCGAGTCCGAAGGCCTCTATCTCTACGCCTCACAGGCGGGCCGGGACTGGGTCGCCGTCTCCTCGAAGGATCTCTCCTTCGCGCCCATGAAGGAGCCCAAGTCGGGAGGCTACTCGGCTATCCTCCAGCGGATCGAGAGTTACGTTCAGAGCCCCGCCGGCTACTCCGCGACGGTGAAAGCCACCTACCCCGCGGTGCCGGGCGCCTTCGAGCCGGCATCCCAGCGGGTGGAAAGCGCGGCAGTGGGCCTCTTCAGCCCCCCTCCGCCGAAGGTGGGCAAGGTCACGACGACCTCGACGGAGTTGGTTCTGGACCCCAGCGGGCTCGCCCGGTCGGGCCAGGTGGTGAAGTACCGGTTCACGGCGCAGGCCGAGGACAGGAAGCGCAAGCCCTACGAGGTCGAGACGGCGGAGCTCAAACTGGTCCTGGACCTCAAGAAGGTCTTCGGCAAGGAGGGCCCCAAGCCCGGTGACCGGTTCGAGGTGAGCTACCGGGAGCGGGTGAAATCCGACGGCGAGGTGTGGGGCCCCCCCAGCGTCCCCGTCACCGTGGAGGTCGAGGACCCCTTCAGCGGCACGTGGAAGGGGACGATCGTCATCACGACGGAAAAGGTCTCCGACGCGGTGGAGAAGTTCCTGGTCAAGCTCTTCGGGGAAGGAGCACGCAGCGCGGTGAACCGGTCCGGCGTGGTGAACGCCTCCAACGAGTTCACCCTGGTCGTCACGCCGCACGAGGGGCTGTTCGGGTTCGGGAAGACCGACTACGACGTGGCCTGGGCCAACGGGGCGAGCGCGCACTGGAAGCCCTGGCAGGCGAAGGGGACGGGCCATGTGGAGGGGGAGGCCCTGGTCCTCGAGATCAGCCACCCGGACGGCACCGTGTTCACCCTCACGATGAAGTCCGCCGGCAAGGACCGCCTGGACGGGACCTTCATCGCGGGATTCTGGTTCTTCCGGGAGGCGATCGGCGGCACCCTGCGCTCCACCCGCGCCGCCCCGTCCCGGTAGCGCCGGCGGTTTCCCCGGGCCCCGCTGGGGCGCTGGAACGGCGGCTCAAGTTCTGGTAGAGTGACCCCTTAGCACCGGCTGACGGGGGTGCCGCCCCGCCTTCCAGCACAGGGAGCGTCCGATGAAAGCGCGGGTACACGTGTTCCTGAAGGAGGGGGTCCTGGACCCGCAGGGCAAGGCGGTGGCGAGCGCGCTCAGGACGCTCGGCTTCGAGGAGGTCGCCGCCGTCCGTCAGGGGAAGTTCTTCGACCTCGAGACGGGTCCCCTCCCCGCCGGCGAGGCGGAGGCCCGGCTCCAGGAGTACTGCCGCAAGCTCCTCGCCAACCCGGTCATCGAGAATTTCCGCGTGGAGATCCTCGAGCCATGAAGGCCGCGGTGGTCGAGTTCCCCGGCTCCAACTGCGACCACGACGCCTACGAGTGGTCCTCCCGCCTCTTCGGGCTCGACACGGCGCGGGTCTGGTACACGAGCCGGGACCTTGCGGGGGCGGACCTGGTCATCATCCCGGGAGGGTTCTCCTACGGCGACTACCTGCGCTGCGGGGCCATGGCGGCCCGTTCGCCGGTCATGGAGTCCGTCGTGGAGCACGCCCGCCGAGGCGGGCTGGTCATCGGCATCTGCAACGGATTCCAGATCCTGTGCGAGGCGGGGCTGCTGCCGGGGGCGCTGCTGCGCAACCGCACCCTCACCTTCCTCTGCCGGGAGGTCTGCCTGCGGTGCGAGACGGCGGACTCGCCCTTCACGCGGGCGGTGGGGAAGGGCGGCCTGCTGCGCCTGCCCATCGCCCACGGGGACGGCAACTACTTCTGCGACCCGGAGACGCTCGACGCCCTGCGGGCCGAAGACCGCGTCGCCTTCCGCTACGTGAACCCCCGCGGCCAGACCGACGAGGCGTGGAACGTCAACGGCTCCCTGGACGCCATCGCCGGGATCCTCTCCGAGGACCGGCGGATCCTGGGGATGATGCCGCACCCGGAGCGGGCCAGCGAGGCGCTGCTGGGAAGCCGGGACGGGGCGGGGGTTTTCGAGTCCATGATGGCGACGATGGGAGGAACCGGGTGAGAGTCGAGGGTTTAGGGTTCGTGGTTCTCGTTTTCGCTAAACCCTAAACTCTAAACCGTCCCAGAGGTCATGCCCACGGAGAGCCTCTTCACATGCCCGATCCGCAGGTGACCCTGCCCCTGGCCCTGGCCCACGGCCTCTCCGAGGAGGAGTGGCGGCGGGTCCTTGACATTCTGGGCCGCGTCCCCACCTACCCCGAGCTGGGGATCTTCTCCGTCATGTGGAGCGAGCACTGCTCCTACAAGTCCAGCCGCGTCCACCTGAAAAAGTTCCCCACGAGCGGCCCGCGGGTTCTCCAGGGGCCCGGCGAGAACGCCGGCGTGGTGGACATCGGGGACGGCTGGGCGGTCTGCTTCAAGATGGAGTCTCACAACCACCCCAGCTACATCGAGCCCTACCAGGGCGCGGCGACGGGGGTGGGGGGTATCCTGCGGGACGTCTTCACCATGGGGGCGCGCCCCATCGCCAGCCTCAACGCCCTACACTTCGGCCGCCCCGGCCACCCCAGGACCCCGCACCTGGTGAAGGGCGTCGTGGCGGGCGTGGGGGACTACGGCAACTGCGTCGGCGTGCCGACGGTGGGAGGCCAGGTGGTCTTCCACGAGTGCTACGACGGGAACATCCTCGTGAACGCCTTCACCCTCGGCCTCCTGAGGGCGGACAAGATCTTCCGGGGCTGCGCCAGCGGGGCGGGCAACCCCGTCTGGTACGTGGGGAGCAAGACCGGCCGGGACGGCATCCACGGCGCCACCATGGCGAGCGCCGAGTTCTCGGAGGAGACCGAGCAGAAGCGCCCCACCGTCCAGGTGGGCGACCCCTTCACCGAGAAGCTCCTGCTCGAGGCGTGCCTGGAGCTCATGGAGACCGACGCCATCGTGGGGATCCAGGACATGGGCGCCGCGGGCCTCACCTCCTCCTCCTTCGAGATGGCGGGCCGCGCGGGCTCGGGGATCCGCATGAACCTGGACGAGGTCCCCGTGCGCGAGACCGGCATGACCCCCTACGAGATCCTGCTCTCCGAGAGCCAGGAGCGGATGCTCCTCGTGGCCCGGCGGGGGTGCGAGGAGGCCGTGAGGGGCGTCTTCGCCAAGTGGGGGCTGGACGCGGTGCGGGTCGGCGAGGTCACCGACACCGGACGCGCCGAGATCTTCTGGCGCGGGGAGAAGGTCGTGGACATGCCCGTGGGCCCCGTGAGCGACCAGGCGCCGCTGTACGACCGGCCGCAGGCGCCGCCCGCGGACCTCGCGGCCCGGCGGGAGCTCGACCTCTCCGCGGTGCCCGACTGCCGGGACCCCGAGGGGGCGCTGCTGGCGCTCGTGGGTTCCCCCGCCCTCTGCTCCCGGCGCTGGGTCTACACCCAGTACGACCAGACGGTCCGCACCAACACGGTGCGGGGGCCGGGCGGGGACGCCGCGGTGATCCGCGTCAAGGGGACCCAGAAGGCCGTGGCGCTCACCCTGGACGTGAACCCGCGCTACTGCCACCTCGACCCCTTCGAGGGTGCCCGGCTGGCGGTGGCCGAGGCGGCGCGCAACGTGGCCTGCGTCGGGGCCGAGCCCCTGGCCGTCACCGACTGCCTGAATTTCGGAAACCCCGAGCGCCCCCACGTCATGTGGGAGTTCGCCCGCTGCGTGGAGGGCATGGCCCAGGCGTGCCGGGAGCTCTCGACGCCGGTGGTCTCCGGCAACGTCTCCTTCTACAACGAGACCCACGGCGAGGGCATCTTCCCGACGCCGTCCGTGGGGATGGTGGGGCTGATCGAGGACGTCTCCCGGTGCGTGGGGAACGCCTTCTGCGAGGAGGGCGACGCGGTCGTCCTTCTGGGCAGGACCCGGGGCCACCTCGGGGGGAGCGAGTACCTTTCGCTCCTCCATGGGATCGAGCGGGGGACGCCCCCGCCCCTGGACGCGGGGCGGGAGCGCGCGCTCCTCGCGCTGCTGAGGGAGCTGGCCTGCGAGGGCAAGGTGAAGTCCCTCCACGACTGCTCCGACGGCGGCCTGCTGGTGGCCGTGGCGGAGTGCGGCTTGCACTCCCGCGCCGCCCTGGGCGCCACCCTCTCGCTCCAGGCGCGGGGCATGAGGCTGGACGGCCTTCTCTTCGGGGAGGATGCCTCCCGCGTGGTGGCCACGTGCGCACCCGCGATGCTCCAGCCGCTCCTGGACCGGGCCAGGGCCTGCGCGATCGAGGCCACCCTCATCGGTACCGTGGGCGGGGAGGCGCTGGTGGTTAACGTGGACGGCCAGCGCCTCGTGGACCGGCCCCTGCGCGATCTGCGCGCGGCGTGGGAAGAGGGCTTCGAATCGGTGGTGAAGCGGAGGTAGGGGGCGCGCCCCGGAGGTCCCCATGTGCGGCATCTTCGGCATTTACGGCTCCGCGGACGCCGCCCGCGTGACGGTGCACGGCCTCTACGGCCTCCAGCACCGGGGCCAGGAGTCCGCCGGGGTCGCAACCTGGGACGGCCGCCGCCTCCACGTGTCCAAGGGGATGGGGCTCGTGGACGAGGTGTTCGGGGGCCGGGACCTGGCCGACCTCCCCGGCGGCGCCGCCATCGGCCACGTGCGCTACTCCACCGCCGGAAGCTCGGACCTGCGCAACGCCCACCCCATCACCGCGTCCACCCAGCACGGGGAGACGGCCCTCGGCCACAACGGGAACCTCGTCAACGGGGGGACCTTGCGCGACGCCCTCGAGCGCGAGGGGGCGATCTTCTCCTCCACCACCGACTCCGAGGTCCTGCTTCATCTCTTGGCGCGCTCCGGCGCGCGGGATCCGGTGGACGCCCTCGTGGAGAGCCTCCGCCGCCTGAAGGGTGCCTTCTGTTTTGTCCTGCTCCTGGACGGCCGCCTCGTCGGGGTGCGAGACCCCTGGGGTTTCCGCCCGCTGGCGGTGGGCGAGCTCGACGGCTCCCCCGTCCTCTGCTCAGAGACCTGCGCCATGGACCTGTTGCGGGTGCGGAACGTGCGGGAGCTGGCCCCGGGGGAGGTGGTGGTGGCGGACGAAGGAGGGGTGCGGTCCCTCCGCCCCTTCCCGCCCGTGCCCCCGGCGCCCTGCATCTTCGAGCACGTCTACTTCGCCCGCCCCGACAGCCGCCTCTTCGGCGAGACCGTCTTTCCGGTCCGCGTCGCCATGGGCCGCCGGCTCGCGGTGGAGCAGCCGGCCCCCACGGCGGACGCGGTGGTGGCGGTGCCCGACTCGGGCGTCCCGGCGGCGGTGGGGTTCAGCGAAGAGAGCGGACTGCCGCTGGTCCACGGCTTCGTGCGCAACCACTACGTGGGACGGACGTTCATCGCCCCGCGCCAGTCCATCCGGGATCTCTCGGTGCGCGTCAAGCTGAACGCCATGCCCGGCCAGCTCGGCGGGAGGCGGGTGGTGCTCGTGGACGACTCCCTGGTGCGCGGCACCACGGCGCGCAAGATCGTGCGGATGGTGCGGGAGGCGGGCGCGCGCGAGGTGCACCTGAGGCTCTCGAGTCCGCCGGTCGTGAACTCCTGCATCTACGGCATTGACACCCCCGAGCGCTCGGAGCTCCTGGCGGCCAGCCAGGACCTGGAGTCCATCCGCCGGTTCGTGGAGGCGGACTCCCTGGGGTACCTCAGTCCGGAGGGGATGGCCGCCGCGGCGGGCGGCTCGCTCGACTCGTTCTGCCACGCGTGCTTCGGCGGCGCGTATCCCGTTCCCGCGGACGAGGGGCCGTCCCGGCAGCGACTCCTCTTCGAGAAGGAGCGCCGATGAGAGAACGACGATTCCACATTCCCTCGTGGCTCCTCGAGACGATCCCCATCCTGGCGGGGATGACGCTCGCGGTGCTCTACTTCGTGGCCGTCCTCCCGGCGGCACGGGCGATGCTGGCGGAGTACCTCTTCACCGCGATCGCCCTCATGTTTCTCATCCGGATCCCGGGTGTCTGGTACTTCAAGACCCGCCTGCTGCCTCCCGTCGCAGCCTACAAGAAGGCCCGGCGCGAGGGCCGCGCCCTCTCGCGGGCCGAGATGGTCCGCACCTACGAGGCGCTCGCGGCCCTGGTCCCGAAGGCGCAGATCGCCTCCGCCGTGCTCTGGCTCGGCTCCTCCGCGCTCCTGGCCCTGGCGGACCGAATCTGGCTCGTGGGGACGGGGCTCTCCCTCCTCGCCATCACCTTCACCACCTTCATCGTGATGAGCATCTCGCTCGCCCTCTCCTATTTCATCAACAAGGCGCGGGTGCGGGGCCTCATGGAGGAGATCCAGGCCCAGCTCGAGCACCTGCCCGACGTAGGCCGGTGGCGAGTCTCCTTCCGCAACAAGGTGGTCCTCTCCTTCATGGGAGTGGCGGGCCTCGCCTTTCTCGCCTTCGGCGTCCTGATGTACGGCCGGATGCGCGAGGACGTGGAGGAGATGGCGCTGCGGGAGGGCGGCGCCCGGGCGAAGGAGGTGGTGGCCACCCTCGTCCAGTCTCCGCGGGAGGACTGGCCGGCGCTCCTCGGCTACAACCGGTCCGAGCTCTGGACCCTGCTGGTGGTGGACGGAGCGGGAAAAGTCCTGGCCGAATCCGACCCCGGCGCCATCCCCGCCCGGTACGGCGGCTGGATGGAGCGGGGCCTCTGGAAGGTCGGCGCGGATCAGTCGTTCCACGCGCCGTCGGGAACCCTCCACGTCCAGCCGATGCCGGGGGGCGCCTGGCTCGTGGTGGCCCCCCATCCGGAGGCGATGGACCGCCTGGGGCGGGACTTCATGGTGGCGGGCATCCTCTTGCTCGTGGCCGCGGTCCTGCTCCTAAGCATCTACGTGGTCTTCCTCGGAGGGGACCTGGCGCGGAACGTCGCCCGGCTCTCCTCCGCCAGCCGTCAGTTCGCCTCCGGCGACCTGAGGAAGGTTCCCGTTGACTGGTCCGACGACGAACTGGGGGTCGTCTCGGACAACCTCCGCGCCACTTTCCAAG
>JAKAIJ010000075.1 GCA_021814355.1 Acidobacteriota bacterium | reverse complement strand
CTCTTCACGCTGGCCACCCCCATCGCCATCGCCGCCTTCTTCGGATTTATCTTCTCGGGGGAGGGAAGCCGGGAGACCGCCAAGGTGGCCGTCCTGGTGGCGGATCGGGACCACAGCGCGGTCTCCGCCGCGCTGGCGAAGGGGCTCGCCTCGGACGCCCTGCTCGCCGTGGCGCCGGCCGGCGAGGAGGCGGCGCGGGAGGCGGTGCGGAGGGGCAAGGCCGCCGTGGCGGTGGTTCTCCCCCCGGGGTTCGGGGAGGCCGCGGGCCGGGCTTTCTTCTCCTCCGGCCCCAAGCCCGAGGTCGGTTTCCTTTACGACCCGTCGCACGGAACCGAGATGGCGATGGTGAGGGGCATCCTCACCGAGTACGCCATGCAGGCCGTGAGCGCGGAGGTCTTCTCGGGTCCCTCCGGCGCCAGGCTGGCGCGGGAGTCCAAGCGGCAGCTCCTCTCGTCCCCCGGGATTGACCCGGCCGAGCGGGACGCCCTGGTGCGTCTCCTGGACGGGGTGGAGGGTTGGGTCTCCCGGGAGCAAAAAACCGGCGCAGGTGCCGAGAGACCGGGGTTCGCAGGCCTCACCATCCCCTATGCCGTGAGGGAGGAGGCGGTGACCTCCGGCCGCGGCGTCGCCTACAACGGCTACGCCCACTCCTTCGCGGGCATGGGCATCCAGTTCATCCTCTTCGCGGCCATCGAGCTGGGCATCGGCGTGTTGATGGAGCGCGAGGGGGGCGTCTGGCGGCGCCTGCGGGCGGCTCCGCTCACCCGGGCGACGGTGCTGGGCGGAAAGGCGCTGGGCGGCGCGCTCATCGCGGCGGTCACGCTGGGGGCCACCTTGGGAGCCGGCATGCTCTTCTTCGGGGTGCGGGTCCAGGGGAGCTGGCCCGGCTTCCTGATGCTCTGCGCCGCCTCCTGCCTCATGGCCGCCTCCTTCGGCCTCCTGCTGGCCGCCCTGGGGCGCACGACCCAGGCCACGCGGGGCCTCGCCATCCTCGCGGTCCTGCTCATGACCATGCTTGGCGGAGGCTGGGTGCCGGCCTTCCTTTTTCCGGCCTGGATGCAGGCGCTCACCCTCGCCGTGCCCACCCGCTGGGCGGTGGACGGCCTGGACGCCGTGACCTGGCGCGGCGTGGGGTTCGAGGGTGCGCTGGCGCCGTCGCTGGTGCTGGCGGGGTTCGCCGCCCTCTTCGGGTTCGTGGTCCTCTGGCGGTTCCGCTGGGAGGAGTGAGCCTCCCTTGCCCCGGCGGGCCGCGGCCCGACCTATTCTTCCCGGAGTAGACTTAACCCATATCGGGAGGCACCGGCGCTTCGACGACCTGGCGGCCGCCATCGGCCCGGGGAAAGTCGAGCCTCCACGCGTGCAGGAGCGCCCGCTTCACGCCGTCGGGGCCCCGGCCGTACTTCCGGTCGCCCACGATGGGAAGGCCCGCCGCGGCGCAGTGGACCCGGAGCTGGTGGGTGCGCCCCGTCTCGGGCTCGAGCCGGAGGAGCGACCGGGCGCCCTCCTCCCGCACGAGATGGTAGCGTGTCCGGGCGGGGCGTCCGTCGGGCCGGACGCGGACCACGCCGCCCCGCGCTTCGGTGAGCGCCCAGTCCCAGAGCCCCTCGGGCGGGTCGGGCCGGCCGTGGACCCAGGCCAGGTAGGTCTTGCGGACGCCGCCTTCGCGGAAGGCGCCGCCCAGGCGGGCGGCCTCCGCGGCGCAGAGGGCCACCAGGACGACCCCCGAGGTGGGGGTATCCAGCCGGTGCGCGGGGTGGAGCGCGGAAAGGGGCAGCCCCCGCGCCACGGATAGGGCGTGGAGCAGGGAGCCCTCCACGGCGGCGCGGGTCGGGGCCAGCGGAACGCCGCCCGGCTTGTCCAGGGCGGCCAGGCCCGGTTCCTCCCAGAGGATGCGGAGCGGGACCGGGGGACCAGGCCGCGCGGGGAACGCTTCCACCCTCAGGCGGGCGCCCGCCCGCAGAAGGCGCGAGGCTACCCGTATGCGGCGCCCGTCGAGGTAGACCGAACCGCGGACCAGGGCCTCTTTCGCCCCGCGACGGCTGGGGCAGAGCCCCAGGGCCGCCAGGGCGCGGTCCAGCCGCTCCCCCTCCAGCTCCTCGGGCACCCGGGCTTCCCTCCTTGCGTCCACGGGGCCATTAAACCCCGGAGGGGCGCCGCCTGTCCAAGAGACCTGAAGGAGGACGACCATGAACAAAAAGCTCTGGATCCTGTCGGCGATCCTGGCCGCGACGGTGGTAGCCGCCCCGGCCCAGGCTCCCTTCACCAACCCCCGCGTCGTCCAGGAGCTCGGCCTGACGCCCCAGCAGCAGCAGCAGCTCCAGGACCTCACCTTCAAGCAGGCGCGGGAAAACCTCGACCTTCGCCACGAGAAGGCCATCAAGGAGCTGGCCCTCCGGCAGGAGATGGCCAAGGAGACGCCCAACGAGGCGGCCGTCAACAAGGCCATTGACGATCTCTCGCTGGTGAAGGCCCGCCAGGCGAAGGTGCGCTTCCGGCACATGCAGGACATGCGGGCGGTCCTCACCCCCGAGCAGTGGCAGAAGGTGAAGGCCAAGCTGGGCGAACGGCGGGCCGCGATGCGGGAGGGTATGCGCGACCGGATGCGCGGGCGCATGGGACGCGGCGGCATGGGCGGCCCGGGCGGGCCTGGCTACGGAGCGCCCCCGCAGCCTCCGCCTCCGCCCCCGGGCGGCGGCCCCGGCCCCAACCCCGGCTTCGCGCAGGGCCCCGAAGAGGACGACGGGCCCGACGGGGAGCTTGCTCCGCCTTCGGACTTCGCCATGGACTTCCCCGGGGACGACGCTCCCTGACCGTTCCAGGCGCGGATGCGATGACCGCCCGACGGGGCCGCACGGCGGCCCCGTCTCCCTTTTCCCGGGCCCGCCGCCCTCCGGCCGCCTCCACCCCTGTGCTACACTCCACCCCGGGAGGACGGCCCATGGCGTCGAAGTTCAAGGGCGTGGACTACTACCGGCTCGACGACCTGCTCACCGACGAGCAGAAGATGGTGCGCGAGACGGTGCGCGGCTGGGTGGACGAGCGGGTCCTGCCCATCATCGCCAAGCACTACCAGGAGGGGACCTTCCCGCGCCACCTGGTGGCCGAAATGGCCGAGCTGGGCCTCTTCGGCGCGACCCTCCCCGAGGAGTACGGCTGCGCGGGGCTCGACAGCATCGCCTACGGCCTCATCAACCAGGAGCTCGAGCGCGGCGACTCGGCAGTGCGCTCCTTCGCCTCGGTCCAGAGCGCCCTCGTGATGTACCCCATCTTTACCTACGGCTCCGAGGCGCAGAAGCGGCGCTGGCTGCCCAAGATGGCCAAGGGCGAGGCGGTGGGCTGTTTCGGCCTCACCGAGCCCGACGCGGGCTCCGACCCGGGCTCCATGACCACCCGCGCGGTTCGGGACGGGAAGGACTGGGTCCTCAACGGCGCCAAGATGTGGATCACCAACGGCACCATCGCCGACGTGGCGGTGGTCTGGGCCCGCTCCGACGGAGGGTTTCTGGGGTTTCTCGTGGAGAAGGGGATTCCCGGCTTCTCGGCTCCCGAGATGAAGGGGAAGCTCTCGCTACGCGCCTCGGTCACCTCGGAGCTGGTCTTCGAGGACGCGCGCGTCCCCGACTCCTCACGCCTGCCCGGCGCCAAGGGCCTCGCGGCCCCGCTCTCCTGCCTCAACCAGGCCCGCTACGGCATCGCCTGGGGCGGCGTGGGCGCGGCCATGGCGTGCTACGACGAGGCGCTGCGCTACGCCAAGGAGAGGGTCATGTTCGATGGGCCCATCGGCCGCTTCCAGCTCGTCCAGGACAAGCTGGTGCGCATGCTGGCGGACATTACCCAGGGACAGCTCCTGGTCTGGCGCCTCGGCCAGATGAAGGACGCCGGGACGCTGCGCCATCAGCAGGTGAGCCTCGCCAAGATGCAGTGCGTCGCCATGGCCCGCGAGGCGGCCCGGAACGCGCGCGACATCCTGGGCGCCAACGGCATCCTCGACGAGTACGGCGCCATGCGCCACATGCACAACCTGGAGAGCGTCTACACCTACGAGGGGACCCACGACATCCACAAGCTGGTGGTGGGGGGGGACATCACCGGCTTTGAGGCCTTCCGGGCCCCCGTCAAACCCGCCGGAGGTTGAGCGCCGCGCCGCGCGATTCCCCGCTTGCCCGCCCCCCGGCGGTGGGGTATCCTCTCCGCTTGAGCGGAGGGAGGGATCATGATCGGCTTCGAACTGACGCCCGAACAGCAGGAGCTGGTGGCCAAGACGAGGGCCTTTGCGGACGCGCACATCCGCCCGGTGGCCCGCCAGTACGACCTCTCGTGCGAATTCCCCTGGCCCGTGGTCCAGAAGGCCTACGACGAGGGCGTGGTCAACGGCGCCGTTCCGAAGCAGTACGGTGGCGCGGGGCACAGCTCCTTCGAGGGAACCCTCGCGAGCGAGGAGCTCGGGGCCGCCTGCTCGGGAATCGGCATCTGCATTGACGCGAACAACCTCGCGCTCACGCCCCTTCTGGTGGGGGCCAGCGACGACCTGAAGAAGCGGATTTTCGGTCACCTCGTGGAGAGCCGCGGACTGGCGGCGTTCTGCCTGACCGAGCCCGATGCGGGCTCCGACGCGGGCTCCGTGGCGACAACGGCGGTCAAGCAGGGCGACAAGTTCGTGATCAACGGGAAGAAACGCTTCATCACCAACGGCAAGCAGGCCATGTATCACACCGTCTTCTGCAACACAGACCCAGGGCGCGGCCCGCGCGGCATGTCGGCGATCGTCGTCCCCGCGGACACTCCCGGCGTGGTGATCGGCCGCGAACTTCCCAAGATGGGCCAGCGCGCGTCGTGCCAAGTGGAGATCGAGTACAAGGACGCCGCGGTGCCCGTTGCCAACGTGATCGGCAAGGAGAACCAGGGCTTCCTCATCGCCATGAAGACCTTCAACCGCACGCGGGCGGGAGTCGCCTCGGCCGCGGTTGGGATGGCGCGCGAGGCCTACGAGACGGCGAAGAAGTGGGCTCTCGGGCGAAAGCAGTTCGGACAGCCCATCGCCAGCTTCCAGGCGATCGGATTCATGTTCGCCGAGATGCTCACCGAGATCACGGCGGCGCGCTTTCTCGTCTGGAACGCCGCGATCCTCACCGACCAGGACAAGGAGGTCGGCACGTACAGCGCCATGGCCAAGTACTACGCCACCGACGTGGCCATGAAGGTCGCCACGGACTGCGTGCAGATCATGGGCGGCGAGGGCTACTCGCAGGACAACATCGTCGAGAAGATCATGCGCGACGCCAAGCTCTCGCAGATCTACGAGGGGACCAACCAGGTCCAGCGGCTCGTCATCGCGAAGAACACGGTGAAGTAGGGCGGGGGGGCGGTCGTTGAACTACCCGGTCTGGCAGGTCGCCTTCGGCTCGGGCTGGTTGATCGCCGTCGTCGCCACGCTCCACGTCTTCGTCTCCCACTTCGCCATCGGCGGCGGGCTCTTCCTGGTCCTTCTGGAGGGTTCGGCCCACCGCCACGACGACGAGGCCCTGCGCGCCTGGCTCAAGCGCCACTCCCGGTTCTTCCTCCTGTTGACCCTTGTCTTCGGCGCCCTCACGGGGGTGGGCATCTGGTTCACCATCGGCCTCATCAGCCCCGAGGCCACGGGCCGTCTTATCCGCATCTTCGTCTGGGGCTGGGCCATCGAGTGGGTCTTCTTCCTTGTCGAGATCCTCGCCATCCTGGTCTACTATTACGCCTGGGACCGGATGGAGACCCTCACCCACCGCGCCGTGGGCTGGACCTACTTCGGCGCGGCTTGGGCGAGCCTCGCGGTGATCAACGGCATCTTGGCGTTCCAGCTCTCGCCCGGCGCCTGGCTCCAGGACCGCTCCCTGTTGAGCGCCTTCTTCAACCCCACCTACTTCAGCTCCCTGGCGGTGCGGACGCTCGTTTGTCTCGCCCTGGCGGGACTCTACGCCCTGGCGAGCCTGGCTTTCACCCGGAACGGCCTGCGCCCCGACCTGGTCAAGAAGTCCGCCGTCTGGGTAGCGGCGCCCGTCCTGCTGCTGCCCGCGGCGGCCTGGTGGTACCTCCGCACGGTCCCCGCGCTCCAGAAGACCGCCCTGACGGAGGTCTTCTACCTGCCGCACCTTGCCCGCACCGTGATGGTCTCGGTGTCGCTCCTCTTCCTGCTCGCGGCGGTGGCCTGGTTCTCGCGCTCCAAGTGGATCCTCAGGCCCCTCTCGGTGCTGATGCTCCTGCTGGGCTTCGCGGCCCTCGCGTTCTCCGAGTGGACCCGCGAGGACCTGCGCATGCCCTTCCTCATCGCGGGGGACACCTACATCAACCAGGTCCCGGTGGCCAGGCTCGCCGAGCTGAGGGCCAAGGGCATCCTCGCCACGAGCCCATGGGTGTCGGCCGCCGCCGTCACGCCGCAGAACCAGCGGCGGGTGGGCGAGGAGCTCTTCCGGCTCGCCTGTTCGCACTGCCACACCGTCCGGAAGGGGCTCATCCCCCTCGCGCCGAAAATGGTGGCCGTGGACGAGACCTTCGCGGCGAACCTGGCGCTCCGCACCGACCAGATGCGCGGCAGAATGCCCCCCTTTCCCGGAACCGCCGAGGAGGCGCGCGCCATCGCCCACTACCTCCGGCTCTCCGCGATGCCCGTGCCCCAGCCTGGGGACGGAGCCTCCGTGTTCCGGCGGCGGTGCGGCCCGTGCCACACGGTGTCGGGCGCCTTCCGCCCTCTCGCCAAGTCGCTGAAGGGGATGGCCGAGAGCGAGCTCTCGGACCTCGTCCAAAACCTCGATTCCATGAACGACAAGATGCCGCCCTGGACGGGAACCAACGCCGAGAGGGGCGCGCTCTGCGCCTGGCTCGCCGGGCAGGTGAAAGCGTCCCCTGTGGGAGGCGCGCCGTGACCCCCCTCTTTCCCGCCGACCCGCTGCCGATCCCCGCGCCGGTCTGGCTCCTGAAGGGCCTCGCGTGGACCACCCTCCTACTCCACTTCCTCTTCATGAACGTGGTTCTGGGAGGGAGCCTTCTCTCCCTGGTCTATTGCGTGAAGGGGAAGCCGCGCCATCTCGAGGCCGCGCTCGGCGTCGCCCGGGCCCTGCCGTCCGTCATGGCCTACACCATCACCTTCGGCGTGGCGCCGCTGCTCTTTCTCCAGGTGCTCTACGGGCCGGTCTTCTACACCGCGGCCGTCCTCGTGGCGCCCTTCTTCCTCGCGATTATCCCGGTGCTGATCCTCGCGTACTACTTGATGTACCTGCTCTCCTGGCGCTGGGACAAGCTGGGGGGCGCCCGTCCCGTCCTCTTCGCGGCGGTGTTCGCGCTGCTGGGCTACGTGGGTTTCACCTACGCCAACCTCTTCACGCTGGTGTGCGACCCGGAGCGATTCAAGCCGCTCTACCTCGCCGCCCCGTCGGGGGCCCATCTCAACACCGCCGAGGTGACGCTCCTGCCGCGGCTCCTCCACGTCCTCTTCGGTGCCGTCGCGGTGGCGGGCCTCTTCGTGGCCCTCCAGGGGATCCGCAAGCTTCCCCGGGATCCCGAGCAGGGACGCTGGCAGTACCGTAGCGGCGCCACCTGGTTCTGCGGCGCCACGGTCATCGCTATGCTGGTGGGGGTCTGGTGGCTCTTTGCGCTTCCGCCGGAGCAGCGGGGGCTCTTTCTGGGAGGCAGCCTCCTCGGCACCCTCGCCTTCGGCGTGGGCGTGGCGGCGGCCCTCGCGGCCCTCGTCCACGTCTGGCTCGGCATCAACTCCAACAGGCCCGGGTGGATGCTCTGGACCGGCGTCGGTGCCCTCGCGGTCACCGTCCTGTGCATGCTCCTCATGCGCGACGTCCTGCGCGACGCGGCGCTGGCGCCCTACTGGAGGACCGCCGACCTCAAGGTGGAGCCTCAGTGGGGAGCCATCCTCCTTTTCCTCCTCCTCTTCGTGGGCGGCCTGGGGTTCTGTTTCTGGCTACTGCGGCTGGCCCGCAGGGCCTTTCCCCCGCCCGACCTTCCGCCGCTGGGCTCGGGCGGATACCGGTTCATCCTGCCCAAGGGGCCCGGCTCCGACGGCGCGAAGGGGCCGTAGGCCCCTCCCCTCCTCGCGCGGGAACCCCCCGCCGGAGCGCGATTTCGTTGACGGAGTGCGCCCGGTCGGGTAGAATCTCGCTCTGGGCCGGCATAGCTCAGTCGGTAGAGCAGCTGATTCGTAATCAGCAGGTCCGCGGTTCGAGTCCGCGTGCCGGCTCCAGGCAAAACCGTGGACAACTGAAGGCGTTCTCATGGCGCGGGAGCAGCGTTTTTCCCGCGCGCCTCGCCGCCTTTTTCGCTCCGCTCCGAAAGGCGGCGCGTCCGGGCCGCGGCTTGGGTCATCGGCCCCCGTATTGGGCGGCGATGCGGTCGAGGGCGCGGGCCAGGTGGAGGTCCTTCCCGGTGACCCCGCCGTGGGAGTGGGTCGAGCAGGAGGCGGTCACGTCACCGTAGCGCACCAGCAGGTCGGGGTGGTGGTCCTGGGCCTCGGCCTCGACCGCCGCGGCCTCCACGAACTGGATCCCCCTCATGTAGCTCTCGAAGAGGTAGCGCCGTTTTAGCGCGCCGTTCTCGAGAATCCAGCCGGGCATGGCGCTCAGGGCTTCGCGGATTGCGGTCTCGGGCAGCAGGGGCATGCCACCTCCCTCGATGGGTGCGAAAATCTCACGCCGCGGGGGTCGGCCCGGGCCAGACGCAGGAGGCGAAGGCGTCGGCAGCGAGGTCGGAGGGGGCCCCCGCGCGGTAGGAATCCAGGGCCGCGAAGCCGACCATGGCGGCGTTGTCGGTGCAGTAAGCGGGGGAGGGAAACGCCCCGGTGGCGCCGAGCTCCACCGCGAGGGCCGCGATCCTCTCGCGCAGGAGGCTGTTGCACGCGACGCCGCCGGCCATGGCGATCGTGCGGGGTCCGAAAATCCGGGCGGCCTGTTTCACCCGCTGAAGAAGGTGGTCCACCACCCGCTTCTGGAAGGAGGCCAGCAGGTCGTATTCCCATGCGGGGAGCGCCTCAGGGTCTTCGGCGGGGGCGGGCGCGAGGCCATGGCGGTTCATGTGGTGCAGCGCCGAGACCTTCAACCCCGAGAAGGAGTAGTCGAGGCCCCCCGAGCTGAGGCGGGGCAGGGGAAGGAGCACGGCCCGCGGGTTTCCGCGGCGCGCGAGCCGGTCCACCCAGGGGCCTCCCGGATAGGGCAAGCCCAGGTGCTTGGCCACTTTATCCAGGGCCTCCCCCGCGGCGTCGTCGCGGGTGGCGGCCACCAGGAGCCGCTCGCGGGGTGAAGCGCAGAAGAAGAGGTGGGAGTGGCCGCCCGAAACCACCAGAACCAGCGCAGGGTGGGGCAAACTGGAATGCTCCATCCAAGGGGAGCGCAGGTGGGCGACGATGTGGTTGACGGCGTAAAAGGGACGCCCCAGTCCCGCCGCCAGGGCCTTGCCGTAGGAGAGGCCCACCAGCACCGAGCCCAAGAGGCCCGGCCCCGCGGTGGCCGCCACGGCGCCCAGCTCCGGAGGCGCGAGGCCCGCCCCGCGCAGGGCGGCCTCCACGACGCAAGGGAGATTCCCGAGGTGGTGGCGGCTTGCCAGCTCGGGCACCACGCCTCCGTAAGGCGCGTGGACCGCCGTCTGGGAGGAGACGACGCTGGAAAGGACTGCTCCGTCCGGCGAGAGGACCGCCGCCGAGGTGTCGTCGCAGGAGGTCTCGACGGCGAGGAGCGGCTTCACGGCCGCGGCTCGCGGAGGTGGCCGCCCACGGTGACGGCGGTGACCGGGGAGAGGACGCCTCGCTCGGTGACGATGGCGGTGATGAGCGCGGCGGGCGTGACGTCGAAGGCGGGATGGAGCACCGGGACGCCCTCGGGGACCACCCGGCGCCCTCCCACCAGGGCCACCTCGTCGCCGGGGCGCTCCTCGATGGGGATGCCGCGCCGGTCGGGGGTCTTCAGGTCGAAGGTGCTGGTGGGTGCGGCCACCACGAAGGGGACCTGATGGTGCTTCGCCAGCACCGCCAGCGGGTAGGTCCCGACTTTGTTGGCGGTGTCGCCGTTGGCGGCAATGCGGTCTGCGCCCACGACGATGAGGTCCACCTCGCCCCGCGCCAGGAGGGTCCCCGCCGTGTTGTCGCAGAGCACGGCGACGGGGATACCGTCCCGCTGCAGCTCCCAGGCCGTGAGCCGGGCGCCCTGGAGGTAGGGGCGGGTTTCGTCCGCGTAGACCCGGGTGAGGCGCCCCGCCTCGTGGGCCGCCCGCACGATCCCGAGGGCCGTACCGTAGCCGCCCGTGGCGAGGGCGCCCGCGTTGCAGTGGGTGAGGATGCGGGCCCGCTCCGGCACCAGCGCGAGGCCGTTCTTTCCGATGGCCCTGCAGGCGGCCACGTCTTCCCGGTGAAGGGCGACCGCCTCCGCCTCGAGGCGAAGGCGCAGCTCGGGGACGGACGCGCCCGCGGCGGCCCCCCGCCGGGCCGAGGAGAGCATCCGGTCCACGGCCCAGGCGAGGTTCACGGCGGTGGGGCGCGACGACTTCAACAGCGCCTCCGCGGCCTCCAGATCGGAAAGGAGCCCCGCCACGTCGCCGGCCTGGGACCCGCGCGCCGCGAGCGCCACGCCGTAGGCCGCGGCGATGCCGATGGCCGGGGCGCCCCGCACCACCATGTCGCGAATGGCCGCGGCCGCCTCCGCGGCGGTCCGGGCTTCCACGACCGCGAGGGAATCCGGCAGGGCCCGCTGGTCCAGAAGGCGGAGGGTCCCGCGGTCCCAGATGATATGTTCCAAGGTTAGTCCCGCTCGCCGGAGGTGGCGCGCAGGTGTCGCTCGATCTCCTGCAGGTCGTCCGGGCGGATCTTCCCGAGCTCGAGGTCGGCGCGGAACTCCTGGAGGGAGGCGGAGACCGCCTCGCGGAGCTCGCGCCGGGCGTCGGGCGTCTCGAGGGG
>JAKAIJ010000074.1 GCA_021814355.1 Acidobacteriota bacterium | reverse complement strand
AGGAGGTCGTGCCCACCAGGGCGTCGTTGCGGTAGACCTGGTAGTAGGCGACGTCCAGGTAAAGGTCCACCACCGGGAGCCACGCGAGGGTGGCCTGGGTCCCCGAGATGTTGTACGCGATGGCGTTCTCGGGGCAGGGGGGCGCAACCGGGTAGGAGCAGCCGAGGGGCTGGAGGTACCCCGCGTACCACATGTAGGAGGCCGACGCGAGGTAGCCGTGGGTTGCGAAGCCTGCCCCGGGCGTCGAGATGTTGATTCCGGAAAGGAGCTGGACGGCGGAGCCTAGCGCCGCTCCGGCGCTCGATACCCGCTGGAACCAGACGTCGTTGGTCCCTCCGGAGTTGTCCCGCCAGAAGACGCCGTACTCTCCTCCCGTCCAGGCGAGGAAGGGGGAGTTGGAATCCGAGACGTTGTTGGTCAGGCGGAGGTCGGCTCCGATCTTGCCCCCGCCCGCGTCCAGCCGCGCGAAGTAGATTTCGTTGTTGCCGTCCCTCGTGTCGTACCACGCCATGCCGAAGCCGCCGCCCGCGCCCACGAGGGAGGGGGCATACGAGCTGCTCGCCCCCGATACGAGGGCTGGGCCCGCGGTGACGGCCCCGCTGGGCATGAGGGCCGCCTGGTAGATTTCGTACTTGGTCCCGGTTCGAAAATCCTGCCAGACGATGACGTATGCGCCGTTGGCGGACCAGGCCACAGAAGGGGCCCCCTGGTTGTTCGCGGCCGTGCACACGGCGAGGTCGTGACTCGCGCCCCCGTTGGCGATGGTGGCATCGGCGTTGAAGAGGGTGGCGTAAATGTCGGCGTTGCCGCTCCGGCTGTCGTTCCAGACCAACGCGTATCCGCTCCCGCTCCAGGCCAGGGAGGGGTTCGTCCCAAGCGACGTGGCCGTGGAAGCCGCGGTGGGGCCGTAGAGGAGCGCTCCGGCCGCGCTCAGGATCGCGAGGTACGGCTCGTTGTTGGTTCCCCCGCCCCAGGCCATGGCGTACTGCGAGCCGTTCCAGAGGAGGCAGACCGGAAGGCTGGCGCCGCTCCATCCCCCGACCGACACGACGACCGGTGCGGCCGCGGGCGTCCCGTCGGCATAGTACCGCCTGAAGTTGACCGCGCTGTTGCCGTAGTAGGCCACCCCGAACTCGCGGCCATTCCAGGCGACGCCGACCCTTCCCGCGGCGCCAGCCCCGAAGGACTGGTAGGGGGCGATGACCTGGGGCGTGTCGCAGGTGGGAAGAGCCTCAGTCTCCGGGGCGGCGGCCCTGGTGCCCGTCCAGCCACCCGCCAGGGCGCACACTAGCAGAACGATTCCGATACGAGTGCGGCTCATGTCAATCCTCCGTAAGGGGAGATGGCCCGAAACCTTTCTTAAATTATAGCCCCACTCCATCCTCCCATGCCACCGGCCCGGGGGATTCCCGGAATGCGGGCTTTGGTGCTTGGGCGAAGGCCGTGAGCCAGCCACGCGGCCTCGGGCGTCTTCGTGAGGGCAGACAGGACAGGCAGCGGGGCAAGGTCACGCGCGCACGGCGGCGAGGCGGCCGTCGGGTTCCACGGCGACGGTCACGTCGAGAAACACGTTGGGCTCGGCGGGCCCGCCTTCGAGACGAGCGGTGAGGTAGTTGTCGGCCAGCACCTCGCCGCCGCTCAGGACGAGGGCCCTCAGCGTCCTTCCCTCCTGGCTCCGCGCGAAGCGCTCCGCCCTCTCCCGTCCGAGCGATCTTAGCGCCCGCATCCGGGCCGCCACCTCGACGGGCGGCAGGGGCCGCAATGACGCCGCCGGGGTTCCGGGGCGCGGACTGAAGGAGAAGGCGTGGAGGAAGGCGAGGGGCGACGCCTCCACCAGCCGCAGGGTCGCCTCGAAGTCCGCCGGCGTCTCCGTGGGAAACCCCACCAGCACGTCGGCCCCGAGACCGATGCCGGGCGCCCTCGCCGCGGCCTCCTCGAGGACCTTTCGGTAGAAACCCGCCCGGTAGTTCCGCTTCATCGCGCGCAGGACCGCGTCGGAGCCGCTCTGGAGGGGCACCTGGAGGTGGCGGCAGAGCCGTCCCCCGGAGGAGGCCACCTGCTCCAGCAGCCGCGCCGTTACCCGCCGGGGCTCCACTGAGTTCAGCCGCAGCCGGAAGTCGCCGGGCTCCGCAAGCAGTGCCTCCACCAGATCGGGCAGGCGGCCGCGCCCCGGCAGGTCCCGTCCCCAGTCCCCGGTGTTGATTCCCGTGAGGACCACCTCCCGGTAGCCCGCCTCCAGCAGCGCGTGCAGGTCCGCCGCGGCCTCCTCGGGGGGCACCGACCGGGAGGGGCCGCGCACCGAGGGAACGACGCAGTAGCTGCAGGCGAGGTCGCACCCCTCCTGGACCTTGAGGTAGGCGCGCGTGCGGCCGCCGAAATCGGGGACGGTCCTGCACCCGCCGCGGCCCTCCACCGCGCCCCAGCGGGCGAGGAAGGCGTCCACCTCCTCGCGCCGGGGCAGGACCTCGTCCACCTCGGTCATGGCCGCGTAGCCCGGGGCGTCGCGCCGCGCGGCGCAGCCCATGACGGCGAGGGTGGCGGCGGGGTTCTCCCGGCGGAGCTGGCGAAGGAGCCGCCTCGCCTCGCGGTCGGCCCGGTGGGTCACCGTGCAGGAGTTAAGCAGCACGAGGTCGGCCGGCTCCCCCTCGGGCGCGGCGCCCGCGCGGCCCCCGAGGAGACCGGCCACCCGCGCGGAGTCGAACTGGTTCAGCTTGCAGCCGAGGGTGACGATGCGGTAGGTGCGCCGACCCGGCGCGCCGGTCGAGGGGGGCATGTCAAGGGGCGGGAGGGGCGGGCGCTTCCGGCACGGGACGGGAGGCGGCCTCCTGGAGGCGTTTCAGCTCCGCGCGTAGCGCGTCCACGTCGTCCTGGTGGGTCCCGAACCGCTCCGCCACGCGAAGCTCCCGCGAGGCCTCGTCGAGACGGCGCTGCCGCAGGAGCAGGCGGGCGAGGCCCAGGTGGGCTTCCGGGTTCTCGGCCTGCTTCAGGGAGGAGAGGAAGAGCCCGCGGGCGTCGGCCAGCGCGCCCTCCTCGAGCCGGAGGTTCCCCAGCGCCACGCGGCCGAGGTAGGCCTTGGCGTAGGTATGGTCCCGGAGCTTCTCCAGGATGGCGCGGGCCTCGGTGACCCGGTCCGACTCCAGAAGCACCACCGCCAGGTAGCAGGAGGCGTCGTCGTAGTCGGGCTGGAGCTCCACGGCTTTGCGGAGGTAGACCTCCTGCAAGGTGGGGTCGGGGGCGATGCGCCCGCGGATGTAGGCCTCGAAGGCCTCGGGTCCCACCGGTGCGTCGGGCCTGGACGCCGAGCCGAGGACGCCCAGCAGGTGGTCGCGGAGCCGGCGGGTGAGCGACAGCAGCTCCTTGAGGCCGGCTCCTTCATCCCACCGCCCCAGCCGCCTGAGGTCCCCCGAGGCCGAAAGGGCCTGGAGGCGGACGGAGACGGAGCCCCCCGAGACGGCGTAGGTCCCCGTGACCAGCGTCCCGGCGCCGAGCTGGCGCGCCAGCGCCACCTGGGCGGGCACCGAGAAGCGGGGCTCGGAAACGAGCCCCTCCTGGTCGTAGTAGGCGCGGAGGTCCTCCACGGGGATGGTGAGCACGCCCGACACCACCAGGGCGTCGTGGACGGCCACCGAAAGGCCGGTGCCGAGCCACTGGGCGGAGGTGGGACCTTCGGCCTGGGTCAGGGGGAAGACCATCACCCGCTGGGCGCGGGCCCCCAGGGGCGCCAGGAGCGCCGCGGTCAAGAGAAGGGGCGGCGCGAGGGCGCGGAGCCAGCCCCGCCTGTTAGCGCGCATCGTCTCTCCGGGCGGCCCTCGCCCGCCGTTCTTCCCACATCCCGAGCCACTCCTTCAGCCGCCGCTCGAAGCCGGCCTCCTTGGGCTTATAGTACCTTTTCCCGCGGAGTTCCACCGGAAGGCACTCCATGGCGGCCACCCCCTCGGGCTCGTCGTGGGCGTATCGGTACTCCTCGCCATAGCCCGCCTCCTTCATGAGCCGGGTCGGAGCGTTGCGCAGGTGGAGGGGAACGCCGTACCGGTGGCCCGCCGCCAGATCGGCCTTCACGGTCCCGGCGGCCTCGTAGACCCGGTTGGACTTGGGGGCCGCGGCGAGGTAGGCCACTGCCTGCGCCAGGGCCAAGTCCCCTTCGGGCATGCCGAGGAAATCCACCGCCTCCTTGGCGTCGAGGGCGAGCCGCAGCGCGGCGGGGTCGGCGTTGCCCACGTCCTCGGAGGCGGCGCGCACGACCCGGCGGGCGATGAAGAGCGGGTCCTCGCCGCCCTCGAGCATCCGGAAGAGCCAGTAGAGCGCCGCGTCGGGGTCGCTGTTGCGGATGGACTTGTGGAGGGCGCTGATGAGGTTGTAGTGCTCCTCCCCGCCCCAGTCGTAGACGACCCGGCCGCTGGAGAGCCAGGACCGGACTTCGGGCGCCGACATCCCCCGGTCCCGCGGGTACTGGAGGACTAGCGCCTCGAGGGCGTTGAGGGCGAAGCGGGCGTCCCCCGCGGCGAGCCGCGCCAGCTCCCGAAGGACCTCTCCGGGAAGCTCGCGGGGGTGATCCTGCAGGACGGCGTCCCTCTCGCGGGCCCGGGTCAGGATCTGCAGCACCTCGGGCTCGCCCAGGGGCGGGAGGACCACCACGCGGCAGCGGCTGAGCAGGGCGGGGGTCAGGTGGAAGGAGGGGTTCTCGGTGGTGGTCCCGAGCAGAACCACGGAGCCCTCCTCCACGTAGGGCAGGAAGGCATCCTGCTGGGCCTTGTTGAAGCGGTGGATCTCGTCCACGAACAGGATCGTCTGGGTTCCGTCGCCCCGCCACCGCCCCCGGGCCCGTTCCATCACCTCGCGGACCTCCTTTACGGTGGAGAGCACCGCGGAGAGCCCCGAGAAGGGGCGCGCCGTGTGGTGCTGAACGAGGCGGGCGAGGGTAGTCTTGCCGCAGCCGGGGGGGCCCCAGAGGATGCTGGAGACGAGGGTATCGTCGCGGAGCTGGCGCCCCAGCGGCGTCCCGGCCCCCGCGGCTCCCTCGAGGCCGATCAGATCCTCCCACCGGCGGGGGCGGAGCCGGTCCGCCAGCGGCGCGCAGCCTGCCGGGGGCCCGAAGAGGGTGCTCATGGAGGGAAGGCTCCTTCGCGGACCGGGGCCCGCCAAGTCCCGCCGGACCCATCTCGAAACGCGCGGCCGCGCCCTATTTCGGGATAGCTTTTTAGGCTTTGCCCTCGGCGGACGCGGCCTTCTTCGCGCGCGGCTTGCCGGGGGCGGGCTTTTCGCCGTCCACGGCGGCCTTGGCCCTCTTCGCCGGCTTGGCCTCCGCGGCGCCGGCGGTCTCGCCCTTGGCCTTGGCTTCCTTCGCGGCCTTCTTGGTGCCCTTGGCGGGCGTCTCGAACTTGGGCTCGCGGCCCACGAGCTCGATCATCGCGACCTGCGCGGCGTCGCCGCGGCGCACGCCGAGCTTAAGGATGCGCGTGTACCCGCCGGGCCGGTCCGCGTAGAGCGGCCCCAGCGTGCCGAAGAGCTTCTTGAGGGCCTCGGGGTCGTCCACCTTGGAGGCGGCCAGGCGCCGGCTGTGGAGAGTGTCCTTCTTGGCCAGCGTGATCAGCTTCTCGACGTAGCGGCGGAGCTCCTTGGCCTTCTCCAGCGTAGTGGTGATGCGGTCGTGCCGGACCAGGCTGATGGCCTGGTTGCGCAGGAGGGCGCGTCGGTGTTCGGAGGTGCGGCCGAGCTTCCGGTGGTCCAGTCTGTGGCGCATGGCGTCGTCCTCAAACGTTCATCCCGAGGGAGAGGTTGAGCTTCTCCAGGAGCTCGTTGACCTCCTGGAACGATTTCTGGCCGAAGTTCTTCGCGCCCTGGAGATCCTTGTCCGAGAGGCGCACCAAGTCGCGCAGGGTGACCACGTCCATCCCCTCGAGGGCCTTGGCCACGCGCGGCGTCAGCTCCAGCTCGGCGATGGGCTGGGCGAGGAGGCGCTTCAGGTCCGGGCCCGCGCCGCTCTTGGCGCCCTTGGGCTTGACGGCCGCCTCGGGGCCCGTGAGGGCGCGGAAGAGGTTGAGGTGGGACTCCAGCAGGCCCGCCGCCTGGGCGAGGGCGTTCTGGGGGGTCACGGCACCGTTGGTCCAGACCTCGATCTTGAGGCGCTCGTAGTCGGTCGCCTCGCCGACGCGGGTCTCGGTCACCTCGTAGTTGACCTTGCGCACGGGCGAGTGGATGGCGTCAATCGGGACATAGGTCGGGTCCGGCGCCTTATGGCCCTCGGCGGGGACGTAGCCCCGACCCTTCGCGAGCAGCAGGTCCATGGAGAGCGACCCCTCCTCGTTGAGGGTGGCGATGGGGGCGTCTGGATTCAGGATGCGCACCGTTCCGTCGTGCTGGATGTCCCGGGCCTTCACCTCGGCGGGCCCCTTCACCTCCAGGTGGAGCATCTTGGGCTCGTCGGCGTGGAGGATGAACTGGATGGCCTTGAGGTTGAGGACGATGTCGGTCACGTCCTCCTTGACCCCGGAGATCGAGGTGAACTCGTGGAGGACGCCCTCGATCCGCACCGCGGTGATGGCGGCGCCCTCGATGGAGGAGAGGAGGATGCGCCTCAGGGCGTTGCCCAGCGTGATTCCCCACCCGCGCTCGAGCGGCTGGGCCACGAACTCGCCGTAACGGTCGGTCAGGGTCTCGATGTTGCACTCGATCAGGGTGGGCATCTGGAAAGGTCGCATGGGCTTCGACGCTCCTCGTTCGTTCGTCCCTGTCCTGCCCCGCGCGCCGGGCGCCTGCCCGCCGCGCCGGGGCTCCCCGGCGCTCGCCGGTTACTTCGAGTACAGCTCGACGATCAGCTGCTCCTCGATGGGGTAGGTGATATCGGCGCGCTGCGGCTCGCGCACCACCCGGCCCTTGAGGTTGGTGCCGTCCAGCTCGAGCCACTCCGGCACCCCGCGGCCCTTGGAGGACTCAACGGCGGAGAGCAGGAAGACATTCTTGCTGGCGCTGGGCGCCACCGAGACCTCGTCCCCCTGGCGGACCTGGAAGTTGGCCACGTCCACGCGCCGCCCGTTGACCCGGATATGCCCGTGCGAGACCCACTGCCGGGCCTGGTTGCGGGAGGAGGCGAGTCCGAGGCGGAAGACGGCGTTGTCCAGCCGCTTCTCGAGCATGCAGAGAAGCACCTCGCCGGTGACGCCCTTCGTCAGGCTCGCCCTTTGGAAGTAGGTCCGGAACTGCTGCTCGAGCAGCCCGTAGATGCGCTTCACCTTCTGCTTCTCGCGCAGCTGCAGGCCGTAGCCCTGCACCTTTCCGCGACGGCGGGCGTGCATGCCCGGCGGGGTGTTGCGCTTCTCGATGGCGCACTTGTCCTTGAAACAGCGGTCGCCCTTGAGGAAGAGCTTCACCCCCTCGCGGCGGCAGAGACGGCAGACGGACGCATGATACCGAGCCAAGGCGTTCCTCCTTTACAGTTACACGCGCCGCCGCTTGGGCGGGCGGCACCCGTTGTGCGGGATCGGCGTGATGTCGCAGATGGAGCGGATCTTCATCCCCGTGGCCTGGATGGCCCGGATGGCGGACTCCCGGCCCGAACCGGGGCCCTTGACCTTGACGTCCACCTCGCGGAGCCCGTTTTCCATCGCCTTCTCGGCGGCGGCGCGGGCCGCCACCTGCGCGGCGAAGGGCGTCCCCTTGCGGGTGCCCTTGAAGCCGCTCCCCCCGGAGGAGGTCCAGACGACGACGTTGCCCTCCAGGTCGGTGAACGTGATCAGGGTGTTGTTGAAGGACGCGTTGACGTAGACCATGCCGGTGGGGATGTTCTTCTTCTCCCGGCGCGCGGTCTTCTTCGCACCCGCTGCTTTAGCCATTCGCACTCTCCTCCGGCCGGTCCCCCCGGGGGACCCGCCTTACTTGGTGACCTTCTTCTTGCCGGCGATGGCGCGCCGGGGGCCCTTGTGGGTGCGGGCGTTGGTGTGCGTGCGCTGGCCCCGCGTGGGCAGGCCGGCGCGGTGCCGCATCCCGCGGTAGCTCCCGATGTCCATGAGCCTCCGCACGTCCATCTGGATCTTCTTGCGGAGGTCGCCCTCCACGCCGCCCTCGTCCTGGATGGCCTTGCGGATGCGGGCCACCTCGTCCTCGGTCAGGTCCTTGACCCGGATGTCGGGGCTCACGCCCGCCTTCGCGAGGAGGGCCTGGGAACGGGCGGTCCCGATCCCGAAGATGTACGTCAGGCCGACTTCGACCCGCCTGTTGAGCGGGAGATCCACACCTGCGATACGTGCCACGGCGCTTCCTCCTTAACCCTGGCGCTGCTTGTGCTTGGGGTTCTCGCAGATCACCCGGATCACGCCCTTGCGCTTGATGATCTTGCACTTCGGGCACATCCGCTTCACCGACGGTCTCACTTTCATCGCCGCACTCCGTTCAGGTCTTGAACCGGTAGACGATCCGGCCCCGGTTGAGGTCGTAGGGCGAGAGCTCCACCAGGATCTGGTCCCCGGGCAGGATGCGGATGAAGTGCTTGCGCATCTTCCCCGAGATGTGCGCCAGGACCCGGTGGCCGTTCTCGAGCTCCACCCGGAACATGGCGTTCGGCAGCGCCTCCCGCACCACGGCCTTCATCTGGATGACGTCGTCTTTGCTCATGCCGCTCCGACCCCCAGGACGAGCGGATCGGCCGGGGTGACGGCCACCGAGTACTCGAAGTGGGCGGACCGGCGGCCGTCCGCGGTCCGGACCGTCCACCCGTCGCCGTCCACGCTCACGTCGGCGGTCCCCTCGTTCACCATCGGCTCGATCGCGAGCACCATGCCGGGCTGGAGCCGCTGGCCCCGGCCGGGCTCGCCGAAGTTCGGAACCTGGGGCTCCTCGTGGAGCGCGCGGCCGATGCCGTGGCCCACGTAGTCCCGCACCACTGAAAACCCGTGCGCCTCCACCCAGCTCTGCACCGCGTGGGAGATGTCCGAGACCCGGTTGCCCGGGCGGGCCTGGGCGATGCCCCGAAGGAGGCTTTCGCGCGTCACCGCGAGGAGCCTGCGGGCGTCCGCGTCGGGCTCGCCCACGCAGCAGGTGCGCGCCGCGTCGCCGTAGTACCCTTCGTACAGCACCCCGAAGTCCAGGGAGACCAGGTCCCCCGTCGCGAGGCGCCGGTCCGCCGGAATCCCGTGCACCACCTCGTCGTTCACCGAGACGCAGACCGAGGCCGGGTAGCCGTGGTAGCCCTTGAAGGCCGGCCGGCCGCCCCGCTCGGCGCAGAGGGCCGCGGCCATCCGGTCGAGCTCGCGCAGGGGCAGGCCCGGGGCCAGCGCGGCCTCGAGCGCGTCGAGCACTTCGAGAACGATGCGGTTGGCCCGGTCCATGATCCGGATCTCCTGCGCGCTCTTCAGGTGGATCATCCCACCGCCTTCACGAGGGCCGCGAGCACCCCCTCGGGGTTCTGCCCGCCGTCCACGGTCGCGAGGCACCCCCGCCGCCGGTAGAGGTCGGACAGCGGCGCGGTCTTCTCGTGGTAGACCCGCAGCCGCTCGCGGATGACCTCCTCCTTGTCGTCGTCCCGCTGCACCAGCGCCGCGCCGCACCGGTCGCAGCGGCCCGCCCGCTCCGGCGGTGAGGAGGCGAGGTTGTACACGGCCCCGCACGCGGGGCAGGAGCGCCGGCCGCCCAGCCGGGAGACGATGGCCTCGTCGGCCACCTCCAGTTCCAGGGCCCGCGCCCCGTCCTTGCCGAGCGCGCTCAAGATGCCGTCCAGAATGGCCGCCTGCGCGAGGTTGCGCGGGTAGCCGTCCAGGATGACCCCGCCGACGCAGTCGGGCCTGGCGAGGCGCTCCTTCACGATTCCGGTCAGCAGCTCGTCCGAGACCAGCCCGCCGGACTCCATGACCGCCTTGGCCTTGAGCCCCAGCTCCGTCCCCTCGCGCACCGCCTCCCTCAGCATGTCGCCCGTGGAGATGTGCGGGAGGCCGAGGCGCGCGGAGAGCTCCTTCGCCTGGGTGCCCTTGCCCGCGCCGGGGGGGCCGAGGAGGATGAGGTTCTTCTGGGCCACGGTCTAGCTCCTGCGCCCGCGGATGCGGGTGCGCCGCGAGAAGCCCTCGTAGTTCCGCATCACCAGCTGGGACTCGACCTGCTGGAGGGTGTCCATGGCGACGCCCACGACGATGAGCAGGGAGGTCCCGCCGAAGTAGAAGTCGAGGCTGAAGCCCCGCAGGATCCAGTCGAAGTGGATCGCCTTGAGCGCGTTCTCGATGGAGGGGCCGAGCCCCCAGAGGTGCTGGAGCGGCAGGCCGCTGATGAGTACCACCGGCAGCAGCGCTACCACCACCAGATAGAGCGAGCCCGCGAAGAGCAGCCGGTTGAGCGACCGGTAGAGGTAGTCGCTCGTGCTCTTGCCGGGGCGGATGCCCGGGATGAAGCCCCCGTACTTCTTGAGGTTGTCCGCCATGTCGTCCGGGTTGAACACGATCGAGATGTAGAAGTAGGCGAAGAGGACGATCAGGGCGGCGTAGAGCGTAAGATAGGTGAGGGAGCCGTACCCGAAGTAGGCCTGGAAGAGCCTCGCCCACTCGTACTGGTACTTGTCCGCCACGTACTGCAGGACGGTCTGGGGAACCGCCAGGAGCGACACGGCGAAGATGATGGGCATGACGCCGCCGGGGTTGAGCTTCAGCGGGAAGTAGACCGCCGTGCCGCCCACCATCCGGCGCCCCACCATCCGCTTGGCGTACTGGATGGGGATTTTGCGCTGGGATCGCTCGAAGTAGACGATGAAGGCCACCACCGCGAGCATGAAGGCCAGCAGCAGGAGGATGACGAAGAGGTTCAGGTCGCCATCGGCCCACTTCCCGAAGGTCTTAACCACGGCCGGCACCAGGCCCACGACGATGCCCGAGTAGATCATCAGCGAGATGCCGTTGCCGATGCCCCGAGCCGTGATCTGCTCGCCCAGCCACATGACGAAGACCGACCCGGCGGTCAGGATGATGACCACCGAGACGTGGT
>JAKAIJ010000073.1 GCA_021814355.1 Acidobacteriota bacterium | reverse complement strand
TCTGAAGGCGTAGCCCGCCTTCGCGAACCCCCACCCCTGGAGCAGTCCTCCCGCCTCCTCCCGCGCCGCGGGCGGCAGGTTCGGCTCGAGATACTCCTCCGGAGGAGGGGCGAACCCCAGGGCGCGCAGAGTCCCCGCGTACCGCGCGTAGCGGGAGAGCCGCGGCGTGTCGCCGGGCGCCACGGCGCGGTTATAGAGCAGGTGCGACCCCTCCCGGCCGAAGCCGCGGGCGTACCCCGCCGTCTCGCGCGCGCCGCTCCAGCGCGCCACGAGGGCGGAACGAAAGATGCCGTGGAGGTCTATGGCGAGATCGTAGCGGCTCCGGCGCAGTTCCGAGAAGTAGGCGCGCATGGCCGAGGACCACCGGAGCGGGTGGCGGAGGGGGCTTCCCCCGGCCTTCCGCGGGTAGGGAATCACCCGGCCGCCCGTCGGAAAGAGGTCCAGGAGGGACGCGAAGCGATCCTCCACGGTGAGGTCCGCCACGGCCACGCCCGGCGCCCGCGACAGACTCCGGAGGGAGGGCAGCAGCCTCGCCACGTCCCCGAGCGAGGAGAGCCGCACCACGAGCACCCGGGCGCCCGAATCCGCCATGGCATCCACGATAGCACAGCCGCCGCTCCGCCCTCCCGCCCGCGTGCTCCGCGTGCTATGCTGAAATCCCGCCGGCGCCCTAGCTCGCCGCGGATCGGGGCGGCCATGGACGTATCCGAAGGTTCGCTGCGGACCCCCGCCGTCGCGGGGACGTTCTACCCGGCCCACCCGGCCCAGCTGAGGACCGCGGTGGAGCGGTTCCTGGTGCGCGAGCGCGAACCCGTCCCGGTCCTCGCCCTCGTGGCCCCCCACGCCGGGTACGTCTACTCCGGCTCCACCGCCGGCAAGACCTACGCCTGCTCGCTCCTGCCCGACCGCCTCGTGGTCCTCTGCCCCAACCACACGGGCTCGGGCGAACCCCTCTCGGTCTACGCCCGGGGTTCCTGGCGGACGCCCCTGGGGGACGTGCCCGTGGATGAGGCGCTCGCCGAGGCCCTGCTCGCGGCGTGCCCCTCCTGCGAGGCGGACGAGCACGCCCACCGGCGCGAGCACGCCGTGGAGGTGCAACTTCCCTTCCTCCAGGTGGTGGCCCCCTCGGCCCGGGTCGTTCCCGTGGCCGTGGGCGTGCACGGCCTTCCGGCCCTCGAGGCCCTCGGGCGCGGACTGGCCGCCGCGGTGGAGACGATGGGCGGCGGCGCGGCGCTCGTGGTTTCGAGCGACATGAACCACTTCGAGCCCGCGGCGGTGAACCGCCGGAAGGACGACCTGGCCCTCGATCGGCTCCTGGCCCTCGACCCGGCGGGGCTCCACCGGGTGGTCCTCGCCGAGTCGGTCTCCATGTGCGGGTTCGCCCCCGCCGTGGCGGCGCTCGTGGCGTGCCGCCTCCTGGGGGCGGACCGCGCCGATCTCGTGGACTACACCCACTCCGGCATGGTGACCGGCGACAGCTCCGAGGTGGTCTCCTACGCGGGCGTTCGGATCTGGCGGGAGGCCGCGTGAGGCGGCGCCTCCTCGGGGCGGCTCTGCTGGCGGCGGGCTTCCCGGCCCTCGCCCAGGTCGCGCCGATCCCCTGGCATCCCAAGGTGGGGCCGCCCGCTCCCGCCGCGGCGGGGCCGGAACCCGCGGCGGCCCCGGACGCGCCGCCCCGGGCGGCGCTCACCTTCGACTCGGTGCAGACCCCCGAGCCCGGCGTCTACCTGGCCCGGGGCAACGTCCGGTTCACCTACCCGGGGCTCGTGCTCACCTGCGACGCCCTCACCTACGACGGCGACAAGGGGACCCTCTGGGCCACCGGCCAGGTGTCGGTGGACTTCGGCGCCCTCACCCTCTCGGGGAGCGAGCTCCACTACGACCTGAGACGCGGCACGGGCTCCATGCGGGACGCGTACGGGAGCGAAAAGTCGGGGCTCTACGTCCTGCGGGGCCGCGAGATCAAGAAGACGGGGGAGGGATGGTACGAGGTGGTGGACGGGACCTTCTCCTCCTGCAACGCCGCCGCGCCGCCCTGGGCGATCCGGGTCTCGAAGGCGAAGTTCCACGTGGACCACTACGCCTTCCTCCACAACCCCCGGTTCAAGGTGCGCTCCGCGCCGGTCTTCTATCTGCCCTACCTCGTCTGGCCCATCAAGCCCGAGCGCTCCACGGGTCTGCTCTTTCCCCAGGTCGGGAGCTCCTCCACCCGGGGGTTCACGACCAGCAGCGCCCTTTTCCTCGCCCCGGCGGAGTGGTGGGACGACACCGTCTACCTGGACACCTTCGAGACCGAGGGAGTGGGTGTCGGCGAGGAGCTCCGGTACGCCCTGCGCCCCGAGACCTTCGGATGGTTCCACGGGTACTACATCCGCCAGCGCAGCGACGAGCGGAAGCGGTGGGACTTCTCCTGGGCCCACGTGGGCCGCTCGCGCGGGGAGTGGCAGTCCCAGGCGGACCTCAACCTGGTCTCGGACGCCAACTTCTGGCGGGACTACCAGAGGGACTACTCCAAGGGCACGGCCCCCGGCACCGACTCCCGCGCCTACCTCATCCGGCAGTGGGGTCCCTACTCGCTCAACGTGCGCGGGGAGCGGCTGCGCCAGTTCCTGACGGCGGACGCGGCGCTCACGCAGCTCCGGCTTCCCGGGGTGGAGTGGCGCTCGGCGCTCCGCCCCGTGGGACGGGGCCTCTACGTGGGCTTCCAGACCTCGGCGGACGCGCTGCGCAAGGAGTGGGCCACTTGGTCGGGCGCGGCCTACGCGACGCAGCGGGTCTCCTACGGGCGGTTCGACCTCCACCCCTTCGCGGAGTGGCCCCTGCGCACGGTGCCCTGGCTCGACGTCACGCCGCGGCTCGAGCTGCGGGCCACCGGCTACACGCGGAGCCTGGACCCGGCCACGGGGCTCTACAACGGCGGCGCGCTCTGGCGTCGGTACGGCCGGTTCACGCTGGACCTCTCGGGGCCCCGGTTCCACCGGAGGTTCCGCGGGGGCGCGAAGCACGTGGTGGAGCCGTTCGTCCAGTACGCCTTCGCCTCGGCCGACAACCGCGCCGGCGAGGTCCCCGTCTTCGACCTGCTCGACCAGTCGGGGACGGACCAGAACTACGTGAACTACGGCGTGCGCAACCGCGTCTACGGGAGGAGCGGGCGGCTCGTGATGGACAGCGAGGTCTCGCAGGCGCGCTCGGCGCGGGGGCCCCTCTCGCGCTCGGCGGGGGAGTCGAGCGCCTTCTCGCCGGTCCTGCTCTCGCTGCGCGCCTGGCCCTCGAAGACCGTGAGCGCCGACCTGCGCCTGCGGTACAACGTCCTGGCCCGCGCCGTGGACGCCCAGTCCCTCTCGCTGAGCGCCGCCACGGCCGACCAGCGCCAGTCCGCGCGGGTGACCTACCTCTCCACCCGGACCCTCGGCGCCTCCTCCACCTCGGGGGTCCCGCTGCCGCCGGCCCGCGAGCTGAGCGTCGCCGCCGCCCTCAAGCTCTGGTCCGAGAAGGTCACCGTGGACCCCGTCCTCGAGCGCGACCTGGAGGCCCGGCGCTGGCGCAACCAGCGCGTCGTCCTCTGGTACCGGGGCTCCTGCTTCGCGGTGGGCCTCGAGGCGGGCCGACGCCAGATCGGCGATTTCCGGGACACGGAGGTCCGCGTGCTCGTGAGCCTGAAGAACGTGGGCAACGTGGTGGACCTCGCGGCCGGCGGCGCCGGCTACACGCGGTGAGGAGGGGGCCGTGAGGCGCCTCCTCTTCGCCACGGCGAACGCGGGCAAGCAGGGCGAGGTGCGCCGCCTCCTGGCGGGTCTCCCGTTCGAGCTCGCGTTTCCGTCCGACCTGGGCCTCGACCTGGACGTCGAGGAGTCGGGGGCGAGCTTTCTGGAGAACGCCCGCCTGAAGGCCCGCGCCTACGCCGCCGCCGCGCCCGGGTTCTGGGTCGCGGCGGAGGACTCTGGGCTGGTGGTCCCCGCGCTGGGCGGCGAGCCCGGCGTGCTCTCCGCGCGGTGGGGGGGCACGCGGGACGACGCGGCCCACAACGCGCTCCTGCTGGAGCGGCTGGAGGGGCGCCGCGGGGCGTCGCGCGCGGCGCGGTACGAGGCGGCGGTGGTCCTGCTGGATCCCGGGGGCGCCGAACGCTCCTTTGCGGGGCGCGCGGAGGGAGCCATCGCCGAGAGCCCCGTCGGCTCTGGAGGGTTCGGCTACGACCCGCTCTTCTACTCCCCCGAGCTGGGCTGCACCTTCGCCCAGGCCTCCGCCGCGGACAAGGACCGCCTGAGCCACCGCGGGCGCGCGCTGCGTGCCCTGCGCGTGTGGCTGGAGGCGGCGCCGTGAAGCGGGCGCTCGCGGCCTTCACCGCCTACCTCCGGGACGAGAAACAGGTTTCGCCCCATACGCTGCGCGGCTACCTTTCCGACCTCGATCAGTTCGCCTCTTTCCTCGCGACGGTCTTTCCCGGGGGGGGCGAGCTCAAGGCCGTGGACACGCTGATCCTGCGGGGTTACCTGGGATACCTGCACCAGAGGGGGCTCTCGAAGGCCTCGGTGATGCGCAAGCTGGCCACGCTGCGGGCCTTTTTCCGGTTCCTCCACCGGGAGGGGCGCGTCGCGTCGAACCCGGCGAGGGCCCTTCACGCGCCCAGGCAGATGAAGAAGGTGCCCAGGGTTCTGACCGAGAACGACGCGGCCGCCCTCGTGGAGGCCCCCGCGGAGGGCAAAAAGAACCCCCTGGCGGCCCTGCGCGACCGGGCCATCCTGGAGTTGCTCTACGCCACGGGCCTGCGGGCCTCCGAGCTGGTGGGGCTCGACGCGGAGCGGCTCCTGCTCGCCGAGCGCCTCGTGCGGGTCGTGGGCAAGGGCCGCAAGGAGCGCATCGTCCCCTTCGGCGAACCCGCCCGCCGGGCGTTGGAGGCCTACCTGGGCGCCCGGCCCGGCCTGCGGCCGGGGACGCCGGTCTTCGCCAACCTCAGGGGAAAGAGGCTCACCAGCCGCTCCCTCCAGCGCATCGTGGAGAAGTACGTTCGGGCGCTCCCCGCGGACGCCGACGCCTCCCCCCACACTCTGCGCCACAGCTTCGCGACCCACCTGCTCGCCCGCGGGGCGGACCTGCGGGCCATCCAGGAGCTGCTGGGCCACGCCAGCCTCTCCACCACCCAGAAGTACACCCACGTCGCCACGGCCCAGCTCAAGGCGCTCTACGACCGCGTCCATCCCAGGGCGCGCCGGGGGGGCGGCCCCCCCAAGGAGAAGGAGCCATGATCATCCCGATTCGGACCCTCGAGGAGATCGCGCTGCAGGCCGGCGGCCTCATCCGGCAGGCCCGCAAGAGCGGCCCCGGCTGGGTAAGCGAGAAGGGCGCCCACGACTTCGTGACCGAGACCGACAAGGCCTGCGAGGCGGTCATCCACGGCGAGCTCGGTCACCTCTTCCCCGGCATCCCCGTCCTCACCGAGGAGGGGGCCGGCGCGGCCACGGGGTCGGAGGAGGCTTTTTTCTGCGTGGACCCTCTCGACGGAACCAACAACTTCGTCCACGGCGTGCCGGTCTGCTGCGTCTCCATCGGCTACGTGGAGGGCGGGCGGCCCAGCCGGGGGGTGGTCTACGACCCCGTCCACGACGAGCTCTTCTCGGCCATCGAGGGCAAGGGGGCCACGCTCAACGGCCGGCCCATCCGGACCTCCGGGCGGGCGGATATCCGAGGGGCCTTCGTCGCCACCGGCTTTCCCTTCAAGGAGCTTTCGCGGGTGGATTTCTACCTCGAAGGCTTCCGGCGCGTCCTCGCCGTGACCGGCGGGCTGCGCCGCTGCGGCTCGGCCGCCCTCGACATGTGCTGGACGGCGGCGGGGCGGTTCGACGGCTTCTGGGAGCTGGGACTGAAACCCTGGGACATGGCCGCCGGGGCAGTCATCCTCCGGGAGGCGGGCGGGGCGGTCTGCGACTTCGGCGGCGGCGAGGGGTTCCTCTCCGGCGGGGACGTGGTCGCCGGGTGCACGCCTGCGGTCTGCGAAGCGCTACGGTGGCTCGTGGTGGGCGAGGCCTAGCCGTGACCGCGGGGGGCCATCCGCCCCGGCGCGCCGGGTTCGTGGCCGTCGTGGGCCGCACCAACGTGGGCAAGTCCACCCTCGTGAACGGGATCGTAGGCGAGAAAGTGGCCATCGTCACCCCGAAGCCCCAGACCACCCGCAACGTCCTCCGCGGCATCTTCACCGAGGCCCGCGGACAGATCGTCTTCTTGGACACCCCCGGGCTCCACAAGCCGCGCACCCGCATGAACCGGACGATGGTGAAGGCGGCGCTGGAGTCGGTGGAGGGCGTGGACGCGGTGCTCTGGGTGCTCGACGCCACCGCCCTCTGGAAGGAGGAGGAGGAGCGGCTGGCGGAGCGCCTCGGGGCGGCGGGCCGTCCCGTGGTCCTGGCGCTCAACCAGATGGACCGGCTCCGCCGCCGCGAGGAGGCGCTCCCGCTCATGGCCCGGCTGGCCGGCCGCTTCCCGGGCTGGCCCGTCTACCCGCTGAGCGCGCTCGCCCCCGGCGACTTCCCGGGGCTGCTCGACCTGCTCTTCCCCCTGCTCCCCGAGGGCGAACCTCTCTTCCCCCCGGACCTTTACACCGACCAGATGGAGCGCCAGCTCGCCGCCGAGATCGTGCGGGAGCACGTCTTCGCCCGCACCCGGCAGGAGGTGCCCCACTGTACTGGAGTGCTCGTGGAGTCCTTCGAGGAGCCCCGCGCGGAGGGCGGCAAGGTGGTGATCCGCTGCGCGGTGCTCGTGGAGCGCGAGAGCCAGAAGCCGATCCTCATCGGCCGCGGCGGACAGACGCTCAAGGCCATCGGGACGGCCGCCCGAGCCGAGCTGAAGCGCGTGCTGGGGTGCCCGGTGGAGCTGCGGCTCTTCGTGAAGGTCCGCCCCGACTGGCGGGAGGACGCGCAGCTCCTGAAGCAGATGGGCCTCGCCTGACGCCGGGTCCGGAGCCGCGGCCCGGGCGCTTCTCGGTTCGGAAGGGAGGCGAAGCGGGCCGGAAGGCCCGCCTCGTCGTTCCTCTCAGGCTTTCGAGATCTACTTCCCCTTGACCGGGGAGTCCGCCTTGGGGCTCGCGGGCTTGGGCTTGTGCGCGTGCACCTTCTGGCACATGTCGTCCTTCCACTGGGCGGCGTGGTGGCACTTGGCCGTGCAGAACTCCTTGCCCGGCATGAGGAGCCCCGCCGCCTTCGCCTTGGCCTCGTCCTTCATGACGGCCATGGTGACGTAGTCGGCACCGTTCCCGTGGCAGGTCTCGCACTCGACCTTTTCCTTCTGGGCGGCGTGCTTGGAGCCGGCCCAGGAGTCGTACTGGATTTTGTGGCACATCTTGCACTTCTCGGGGCCCACCGCCTTGTGGGCCGGCTCGGTCCCGGCGGGCTTCGGCGCCTCCTTGGCGGGCTCCTTCGCGACGGGCTTCCCCGGTTTGGGCTTGCCCGAGCTCTGGGCCAGCGCCACCAGGGAGGCGAGCGCCGCGACGGCGAACAACAGCATCAACTTGCGCACCATGGCTTTCCTCCTCTGTTTTGTCGCGTTCGGGCGGGTATTGAGGACCCCTCTGACGGATAAGATAGGTCATTCGAGGGGATTTGTGAAGCGAGACCCATCTCGAGAGAGCGCGGCTGCGTGAAGAGAGGTTGATCTGGTCCCGGTGGCCTTGCGTCCCCCCTGCGCGGGGATTACCCTGGGGCGAGTCCGGGGGGAAGCCATGCCGGCCGACGCGCCCGCACCGTTGCTCAACGAGAGCCCGCGCCCCACCGCGAAGCACTTCGTCATTCTGGGGATGTCCTGGGCGGGCTGGCTCTTCGACTTCTACGACCTCATGCTCTTCTCGTTCCTCCTCGTCCCCATCCAGAGGGACCTCGGGCTGGACGCCCCGGCGCTGTCGCTCCTGCTCGGCGTGTCGCTGGGCGCCACGGCCGTGGGCGGGGTCGCCTTCGGCGCGCTGGCGGACCGGTACGGGCGCAAACGGGTGCTCTCCTGGACCATCCTGGTCTACTCCGCGGGGACCTTTCTCTGCGGCTTTTCCGCGGGGTTCTGGGGGCTGCTGGCGGCGCGGGTGGTCACCGGCCTCGGGGTCGGCGGCGAATGGGCCACCGGGCAGACCTTGGTGGGGGAGACCTTTCCGGCCCGGATGCGGGCGCGGTTCGCGGCGGTCATGCAGACCGGCGCTCCGCTCGGGATCGCGCTGGCGGCGGTGGTGGGCGGGTTCCTGGAGCCCGCCCTCGAGGGCGGGCTCGGCCCGGGCTGGGGCTGGCGCGCCTGCTGCCTGCTCTCGGTGACGCCGGCCCTGCTGGTGGTGGTCATCCGCCGGACCATGCCCGAGTCGGACGTGTGGGAGCGCGGCGGGGCCGGGGCCCGTGGCGGAGGCGCGTGGCGCGAGCTCCTCACGGACCCCGGGATGAGGCGCACCTTCCTGCTGGGACTCGTCCTCGCCATGACCGACATGTCCGCCTACTGGTTCACCTACACCTGGATGCCCAAGTACCTCTACGACCAGTTGGGGTTCTCCATGGCCCGGAGCGGCGCTTGGATGCTGGTCACCCAGGCCGGGGGGCTGCTGGGCTACCTCTCCTTCGGCCTGGCGGCGGACTGGTGGGGCCGGAGGGTAGCCTACTGCGCCTACTCGGGGGTCTGGGCCGTGGGGCTGCTCGCGGTCACCTGGTTTTGGGGAGGGCTGCAAGCCTGGCCGTGGCTCATTCTCTGCTTCATGTTCCTGGTGGGCGTGGGGACGGGAAACTTCTCGGGCTACGGTCCCATCTTCGCCGAGGTGTTCCCCACGCGGGTGCGGAACACCGCCATGGGGACCGCCTTCAACTTGGCCCGCGGCGTGCAGTTCTTCACGCCCCTCGTCATCACCCACGTGGCGGCGCGGTTCGGCCTCGGCGGCGGCATCTCCCTCGCCGCCTTCTTTGCCCTCTTCACGGGGTTCTGGGTCTGGCTGCTGCCCGAGACCCGGGGCACCGTCATCGGCGCCGGAGGGGCCCACTAACCGCAGAGCACGCAGAGGGCACATGAGGAGCACCGGGCTGAAAAGCCAGAGCCCCTGGAGTGCGTTTCTCTGTGCGCGCTGCGCTCTCTGTGGTGAAACAGGCAATCTTGGAAGCTCCTCCGGCTCAGACCTCGCGCCGGGGGAAGCGCCTTCGGAGCGTCTCGACGAAGGCCCGGTCGGCGCGCTCCGAGAAGAGCCCCACCGGGGAGTAGCCCCGCGCCCACGCCAGGCAGAAGCTGGCCGCGAGGGCAGCCCCCGTGATGGCGAAGTTGGGCCAGCCATTGAGCGGCCACTGTCCGCTCCAGGTCAGCTCGAAGTCCCGCACGAAGGGGGAAAAGTAAGGCACGGGCCACTGCGCCCCGTCGGGCCCCCGCGCCCCCGCCAGGTCGCAGAGGTAGTGGAGGTGTACCGCGAGCAGCGCCAGCAGGGCCGTGGTCCACCGCCGCCGGGCCGCGGCGAAGGCCCCCGCCGCCGCCAGCGCCGCGAAGAGGGCGTTGTGGAAGAGGTGGTGGTATTGGGAGAACCAGAGCAGGGGATGGTCCGAATCCCGCGTGGCCAGTTCCACGGCGAAGCCGAGACCGTCCAGGTCGGGAATGACCCCCGCCGCGGTCACCAGGGCCCGGTCCCGGCGCAGGAGCCGGCCTGACTCCGCAATCAACCACGAGAGCAGACCGTGCGTCACCGGGCTCATGCCGTCATCATGCCGCCGGAAGCGCCGCGGCGCAACCGGAGGGGAGGCCGGCGGGAAACGCGCGCTCCGATGAACGAAAAGCGGGAGGGGAACGCCCTCCCGCTCCGGTCGTGCGAAGGGAACCTGTAAGCCGGATCCTGTCCCCCGGTCGCCCGGGGTGGCAGCCATTCCTCTGGGACCGCCGTCGCCGGCGGCCTCAAGCGGCCTACCCGGAGGCCTCGGCCGGGCCAGCCTCGGACGCCTCCCTATTTGGCCTTGCTCCGCGAGGGGTTTACCGTGCCGCCCCTGTTACCAGGAGCGCGGTGGGCTCTTACCCCACCGTTTCACCCTTGCCCGCACCGTCCGAAGGCGGCCGCTGGCGGTCTGCTCTCTGTTGCACTTTCCGTCGGGTCGCCCCGCCCTGCCGTTAGCAGGCTCGCTGCCCTGTGGAGTCCGGACTTTCCTCGGCTCGCGCCGCGGCTGCCCGGTCCCCTCCGCGCAGCCATAGTGATGCCTCCGGCTGCGGAAGTCAACCGGAGACGCCGTTGAGAAAGTGTCGGCGCGTTCCGCGGGCCGCCCCGCCCAGAAGAATTTTTGATTTCAGAGCCCCTGCCGGGAAATGGTAGCCGGGCTGGCCCTCCGTCAACCCTTGCTCGCCTGGAGGGCGGCGTCGAGGGCGCCCACCAGTTCGCCGTCGAGGGCGTTGCCCCGGAACCGGATGACTCCCTTGGCGTCCACCACGAGGTTGGTGGGGATGCCCTCCACGCCCCAGGCGTCCGACACCTTGTTCTGGGCGTCCCAGAGGACGATGTAGGGGAGTTGGTTGGTCTGCTGGAACTGGACGACCTGCTCCCGGGTTTGGCGGTACTCGATGGTGACGGTCACCACCTGGACCCCCTTCTGGGTGTAGGTCTGGTAGAGTTCCTTGAGGGCGGGGATCTCGCGGCGGCAGGGGCCGCACCAGGTGGCCCAGAAGACGAGGACCACGGGCTTTCCCTTGAACTGGGAGAGGCTGAAGGGTCTGCCCCCGCCGATGGGCTCGAGCTTGAAGTCGGGAGCCTTCTGGCCCACGTCCGGCGCACCCGGTTGGGCGAGCGGGGCGGGAGGGTGGTACAGCGCCAGCACGAGGACGAAGACGCCCAGAGCGGCGGCAAGACGGGAAGTGCGGCTCATCGGCGGACCCTCACCTTTCAGGCCGGCGCAAAGGGGCCGGTCCATCTACTAGGATGCACCGCCGGGACCGCGGTGACAAGAGCCGCCCCGTCTTCCCCTGTCCTTGGACCATGACTTGTTCCCGGAGGGCTACGCCGGAGCGGCCTCGTGGGCGGCCCACCAGTCGGCCT
>JAKAIJ010000072.1 GCA_021814355.1 Acidobacteriota bacterium | reverse complement strand
GGTGACCCGCCCCCAGGTGCCTAGCCTCAAGCGGCTCATCGCCGAGATTGACCCCCGGGCCTTCGTGGTGGTTTCCGAGGCCCACGAGGTCCTGGGCGAAGGCTTCCGGCCGGTGAAGGAGGAGGGCTGAGGGAGGTCCTCGGCGGTTGGATGCGCAGGTCAGCGGGTAAAGGCTTCCGCCGTCACCGCCGGACTCGCGCACAGGGATCCGCTCACCCGCTTGCCCGTGGACCGTCTCTACGCCGTCCTCAATCCGCCGACTCGCTGATTCCGTCGGTGGCCCGCACCACGTAGTAGAGCACCGGCGCGGGGGGAGTCGCGTCCACGGCGGCGCTGGGCGTCACGGTCTGCGGGGCCGGAGGGGCGGCCATGAAGCCGGGCGCGGTGCCCCGGTAGAGGCGGTACGCCGTGGCCCCCGCGGCGGAGGCCCAGTCCAGGTCGGTTCCCGAGGCGCCCGGTGTCAGGAAGAGCGTGGGTCCCACGTTCCCGAGCCCCGAGGGGGGCGTGGCCGGCGCGCTGGCGGCGTTGTGGGGAGCGGAGACGGCCTGCGCCGCGAAATCGGCCGAGTTGTTGTCCGTATCCTGGCCCGCCCCCGAGGCGCCGCCGGGCAGCCGCACGATGCTGCCGTTGGCGGCCGGGACCGGCGCTGCGGCCGTCTCGGGGCAGTTCGCGGTGCCGCCATAGCCGACCTTGTCGAGGAGGTTCGCGCTGGCCGGGCAGCTCCCCGTGAGCCCCGTGGCCTGGGCCATCAGGAAGACGTGGCCCGCGCCGGCGGCCATGAGGAATCCCGTGTTGGTGGCGTCCGCCGCGACGGCGCCGTTGTAGGCCGAGCGGGCCACCAGATACCAGCCGTGGGGTTGGACGGTGGCCGCCGGGAGGACGAACAACGAGAAGGTGGTCCCCGTGGCCGCCTTGTACTGGAGGGATTTCCCGTTCAGCGAGACGGCCGAGGAGGTGGGGTTGTAGAGCTCCACGAACTCGTCGTCCGCGGGCGCGGCGCCGTCGCCGCTCGTCTGGATCTGGCTGATGACGAGGTGGTTCACGGGGGCGGAGCCGCCGCCCGGGCCCGTGGTGGCGGAGGTGCAGTTGGAGAGCCCCGACCAGTTGGGGACCTCGTCGCGCACCTTCAGGGCGAAGTAGGAGGGAGTGTCGGCGGTGAGGCCGGTGACGCTCATGGTCTGGGCGCCGCCCGAAGGGCCCGGCGCCGGGGCGCCGGGGACGGGAGTCGCCGCCGCGAAGTCGGCCTCGGTGAGAATCCGGATGGCGCTGCGCCTTACGTCGTAGGCGGAGGCCGTGCCCACGGTCCCGTCGTCGCCGCTCGCGGTCCAGTCGAGGCGGATGGCGGTGTCGGAGGTGGGGGTGGCGCGCAGGTCCGTGATGGTGGCGGGCGGCGTCGTGTCGGCGGGCGCCGAGCCCGCGTCGTAGTAGAGCTCCAAGAACTCCTTGGTGAAGTCCGAGGCGTCGGCCAGCTCGTTGAGGACGACGCCCGCGCCGGAGGGGGTGCCCGCGCCCTGGCCCGGGTTGGCGCCCGCCTCGGGCACCGTGGTCCAGGAGCCGGCCGCTCCGGCGGGCGCGCCGGGGCTCGTGCGCTGGTAGGCGTTGTTCTGGGTCATGGCGACGGTGGGGCCGTCCACTTTCGCGCCGGAGGCGTTGTAGAGCTCGAAGGTCTCGCCGCCGTTGATCTGCGGCAGGCACCCATTGGTGCAGGAGCCGGCCGGGTTCGAGTTGAGGAAGACGGTCCCGGCGGGCACGGGGCTGCCCAACCCGGCGAAGAAGGCCTCGAAGGCCGCCCGGGTGCTGTCGCGGGCCACCACGAGGTACCCGCCCGAGGGGATGGCGGTCCCGGCCGGCAAGGTGTAGCTGAGGGAGGAGTTGTACTGCTGGATCCGCCAGCCCGAAAGGTCGAGGGAGGCGGGGCCCGTGGTGAAGGTCTGGTCCAGGGAGGCCGTGGGTCCGTTCCCGCAGGCGTCGGTGCTCAGGACGCGGTAGTGGTATGCGGTCTCGGGGGTGAGGCCCGAGAGGGGCACGCTGTGAACGGTCGCGAAGCCGGGGGAGGAGGCGCTGTTCCCGTAGGAGGGCGTGGTGCCGTATTCCACCTGGGAGGTGGCGGGCTCGTCGGTGGTCCAGGCGATGGCGGCGCCCGAACCCGACACGCCCGAGGCGGCGGGGCCGGCGGTGATGACCGGCGGGGAGGCCGCCGCGGTGATGAAGGTCGCGTCGCTGCTCCGCGTGGGGCCGTTACCGGTGGCGTCCGACGAGGAGACGCGGTAGTGGTAGAGGGCGCCGGAGGCGAGTCCCGGCAGCGTCACCGCGTGGTCGCGGGTGTAGCCGGGGACCGTTACGGTGCTCCCGTAGGCCGCCGTCGGGCCGTAGTCCACCGCCGACGTGGCGTTCTCGTCGGTGGTCCAGGTGACGAGGGACGAGCAGTCGGAGGGCGCCGCGACCGGGCCGGTGGTGAGGAGGGGCGGGGTGGTGTCCGGGGCGGGGTTCAGGAGCCAGGCGCAGGCGTTCAGGTGGATCTCCCGGTTCTTCACGCCACCCACCGCCTTGTCCCACCCGGGGTAGACCGTGTCGTTGGCGTCGCCGGTGGTCCCGTCGTCGGCGGGGGAGGAGTCCCCGATGGCCGCCACCCGCCCGGCGCCGTAGGAGGCGGTGGCGAAGGTGACCCGGAGGTTGTTGTGGGCTTGGCCCGTCCGCCACACGTGGGCCGCGACGGTGGGGTTGTCGGCGGGGTTGATGTCCATGGAGGTGGCGCCGAAGAACCCGAGGCCCCCCGAGCCGTCGCCGAAGGGGCCGTGGATGATGGGGTCCGCGAGGTCCGTGGAAACGTTGTTGTCCGTCCCGTCGTCGAACCAATCCTCGGCCCCGGAGGCGGTGGAACCAAGCTCGCGCATCCAGAGGCCGAAAATCCCGGTGGTCGTGGTGGAGGTGGCGCCCATGAGGTCGTTCCACACCTTTGGGCTCTCCCACCCGTCGCAGTCGCGGTCGGAGGTCTCGTGGTCCCCCACCATGAAAAGCCCACCCCCGGCGTTCACGAAGGCGAGCAGGGCGCTCTTCTCGGCCGCCGTGAAGGGGTTCTGAGGCTCCACCACGATGAAGATCTGGTAGTGGGAGAGGTCCTGGGCGTTGGTGCCGTCCCCGTAGGTGATGCGCCCCCCCGGCGGGAGCGTCTCCACCGTGTGGCCGGCCTTGGCGAGCTCCACCGCCCAGGCCGAGATAGCGCCGTCCCAGTAGGTCTCCGGCGTGGAGGCGACGATTCCGGACTGGGCTGGGGTGGGGATCCGCTGGGGATTGCTTTCGGTCTTGGTCCCCGTGCAGGGGTAGACGGTCATGGAGAGGTTCCACGCGTCGGCGTCCACCACCCAGTCGGCGTTTCCCGCCATCTCGTGCTTGGTGGCGTCGAAGAGGATATTCCCGGCCCGCGGGGCGAGGGGCAGGAGGGCGAATACCGGGATCAGGACGACGAAGGGGAACTTGCGCACGCGGACCTCCTCTGGACCGCATCATAAACGAGGTGCCGCGGCGTTTCCAAGGCCCTCGTGCACGCCGCTCGGAGCCGCTTCGTTTGCCCCTTGACCGCCTGGAGGCTTCGGAAGTATACTTACCGGTAGGTAGGATGGCCGCGGGACGCGGCCGACTCGGACGATGAAACGCGCCAGACCCCACGCTTCCCCCTCTCGAAAAGCCCGGCCCGCCGGGGCTCCGGCCTGCGACGCCACCGTGCGCGGCAAACTCCTCGACGCGGCCGCCGACCTCTTCGACCGAAAGGGGTACGCGGCCACCACGGTGCGCGAGATCGTCGCCGTGGCGGGGGTGAGCAAACCCGCCCTCTACTACTACTACGGCAGCAAGGAGGGCATCTACCTGGCGCTCATGGGGACGGCCTTCGCCCAGGCCGAGCAGACCCTCGTGGAGGCCCGGGAGTCCGCGGGAAGCGCCGTGGGGCGGATCTTCCATCTCTGCGCCCGCAACTACGACCTTTTCCGGCGGAACCTGAAGGTGGCGCGGGTCATGTATGCCATCTATTACGGCCCTCCGCAGGGGGCGCCCGCTTTCGATTTCGACGCCTACCACCTGCGCTTTCAGGGCCAGCTTCGGGCGCTGCTGGAGGAGGGGATGCAAGCGGGAGAGGTGCGGCGGATGCGGGTGGAGGACGCCATGTGGGCCGTCATCGGCGCCCTCAACATCGCCATGGAGGTGGAGCTGTGCCACCCCGAGCTCTCGCCCGGGCCCGCGGGGCTCGAGCGGCTCCTGCGCGCGGTTTTCAACGGCGTCGCGGTGCCCGCCGCCCGGCCCGAGAAGAAAGGAGTCCGACGATGACCCTCCGGCCGATCCTCGTCCCTGCGGCCCTCGCGGCGCTCTGCGCCGCCGCGGCTTGCTCCCAGAAAGCTTCGGACCAGACCGAAGCCGCGCGGCCTCCTGTCGCCATCGAAGCGGCCGCGGCCGCCGCCGCCGACCTGAAGGAGGGCCTCGAAGTGGTGGGGGTGCTCACCCCCAAGTCCGCCGCGGACGTGAAGGCCGAGTATCCGGGAACGGTGACGGCGGTGCTCGTGACCGAGTGGGTTCCCGTGAAAAAGGGCCAGCTCCTTGCGAGGCTGGACTCCCGGGAGGCCGAGGCCGGCCGGCTCCAGGCGAAGGCCGCCGCGGACCGCGCCGAGAGGGAGTACGAGCGGGCGCTGAAGCTCAAGGAGGCGGGGCTCATGACCACGCAGGGGCTGGAGGAGGCCCAGACCGCGCGGGACGCCGCGCGGGCCGCCCTCGTGGCGGCTCAGGCCCGGGCCGACAAGACCGCCATCCGCGCCCCCATGGACGGGGTCGTGGCCTCGCGTGCCGTGAGCGTCGGGGACTTGGCCACCGACAAGCCGCTCTTTCGCGTCGTGGACCTGCGGCGCTTTGACCTGACCGTCACCGTCCCCTCCTCCCGCATCGCCTCGGTGGCGGTGGGCCAGGCGCTCGTGTTCACCACGGACGCCCTGCCGGGGCGGACCTTCCGGGGGCAGGTGGCCTTCATTAACCCGGCCGCCGACCCCGCGAGCCGCGCCGTGAAGGTGGTGGCGGAGGTCCCCAATCCCGACGACGCCCTGAAGGCCGAGCTCTTCGTGAGGGGCCGCATCGAGACCGGCTTGAGGGCGGCGGTGCTCCAGGTTCCCCGCGCGGCGCTTCTCGCCTGGGACCTCCAGGCGGGCACGGGAGAGCTCTTCGTGGTGGAGGGCGGCGTGGCGCGCCGGCGGGTCGTGAAGACGGGGGCCGCCGCGGGCGACGCGGTGGAGGTCCGGGAGGGGCTCTCAGCGGGCGAGAAGGTGGCCACGCGGGGCGCCTTCAACCTCCGGGACGGCGACCGGGTGCAGGTGACGGGCGGCTGACCCCCGCGGGAAGGACGCGCCCCGCGCTTCGGGGTCCACGATCTCTGGGAGCCAGCCATGTTCCTCTCGAACCTCTCCATCAAACGCCCGGTTTTCGCCACCGTCCTCATGCTGGCCCTGCTCACCCTCGGGCTCTTCTCCTACCGGCGGCTGGCCATAGACCTTTTCCCCGACGTGGAGATCCCCGTCCTCTCCATCTTCACCGTCTTCTCGGGGGCGGCCCCCGAGACGGTGGAGCGCGAGGTCTCCAAGCGCATCGAGGAGGCGGTCAACCCCATTCCCGGCGTGAAGCACGTCTACTCCACCTCCCGCGAGGGGCTCTCCACGGTCATGGTGGAGTTCGAGCTGAACGTGAGGGTGAACGAGGCCACCCAGGAGGCGCGGGCCAAGATCAACGCCATCCGCCAGGAGCTTCCCCAGGGCATCGAGGAGCCCGTCATCCAGAAGCTCGACTTCAACGCCATGCCCATCCTGTCGCTGGCGGTGCGCTCCGAGGCGCTCTCCCCGCGCGACCTCACCACCCTCGCCGACCGCCGGCTGAAGCGGCGCCTGGAGAACATTGCCGGCGTGGGGAAGGTGAAGCTGGTGGGCCAGTCTAAGCGCGAGGTCCGGGTCGAGGTGGACCCCGCGCGGGCCGAGGCGCTCGGCCTCGGCATGGACGAGGTGATCGCCGGGCTGGCGCGGGAGAACGTCAACACCCCGCTGGGCCGCCTCGACCGAGGCGGGAGCGAGGTCCCCCTGCGCATCTCGGGCAAGCCCGCCGAGGTGTCCGGCTTCGAGTCCATGGTCATCGCCCGGCGCGGGGACCACCCCGTGGCGCTCTCCGAGGTGGCGCGGGTCGTGGACGGCGTGGAGGAACCGCGGTCCCTTGCGGTTATTGACGGCGCCCCCGCGGTGGCCCTCGACATTCTCAAGCAGTCCAAGGCCAACGTGGTGGGCACCGTGGACGCCGTGCTCCGGGAGGTGGAGAAGCTCAAGGCCGAGCTTCCCCCCGGAACCTCCCTTCGGGTGGTGCGCGACAGCTCGGTCATGATCCGCGAGTCGGTGGAGGACGTGCGCAACACGCTGGTCATCGGGGGACTGCTGACGATCTTCATCGTCTTCTGCTTCCTCAACTCCTGGCGCTCCACGGTCATCACCGGGCTCACCCTCCCCATCTCGGTCGTCTCCTCGTTCATCGCCATGTACTTCCTGAACATGACGCTGAACGTCATGACCCTGATGGCCCTGTCGCTCGCCATCGGCCTGCTCATTGACGACGCCATCGTGGTGCGGGAGAACATCGTGCGCCACCTCGAGCGCGGGCAGGACCACTTCACCGCCGCGCGGGAGGGGACCTCCGAGATCGGCCTTGCCGTCCTCGCCACCTCGCTCTCCATCATGGCCGTCTTCATCCCCGTGGCCTTCATGAAGGGGATCATCGGCCGGTTCTTCTTCCAGTTCGGCCTCACGGTGGCCTTCGCGGTGCTGGTGTCGCTCTTCGTCTCCTTCACCCTGGACCCCATGCTCTCCTCGCGCTGGTACGATCCCGACATCGAGCGCAAGGGGCGCCGCCACCTCGTGGCGCGGGTCCTCGACCGGTTCAACGGCTGGTTCGACCGGACGGCGGACCGGTACACGGCGGTCATCGGGTGGGCGCTGGACCACCGCAAGACGGTCTTCTTCGTGGCGCTCGCCTCGTTCGTCGCGGGGGTGGCCCTCTTCGGCTCCCTCGAGAGCGAGTTCATGCCGCCCTTCGACAAGGGCGAGTTCGTCGTGCGCTTCAAGACGGCGCCGGACGCCTCCCTCCGCGAGGGGCGGGACCGCATGGCGGCCGTGCTGGCGGCCCTGCGCTCCTTCCCCGAGGTAGCCCGCACCTACGGGGCCCTCGGCGCCGGCGACACGGACACCGTGCGCGACGCCTACGTCTTCGTGAAGCTCACGCCCCGCTCCGAGCGCTCCCGCAGCCAGGCCCAGCTCCTTCCGCGGGTGCGCGAGAGGCTCGAGTCCCTGCCCGGCGTGCGGCTTTCCGTGGAGGACGACCCCGACACCATGCAGAAGCCGCTCCAGGTGCTGGTGAAGGGCGAGGAGATCCCCAAGCTCAAGGCCTACGCGGCGCGGCTGAAGGAGGAGCTCTACAAAGTGAGGGGGATCGTGGACCTGGACGCCTCCATGGAGCTGGACCTCCCCGAATACCGGCTGGTGGTGGACCGGGAGCGCGCCGCCCAGGCGGGGGTCTCCACCGCCGAGGTGGTGCGCGCGGTGGGCGCCCTCGTGGGAGGGGAGGTGGTCACCACCTACGAGGACGAGGAGGGCGAGGCCGTCGGCGTGCGCGTGCGCCTGCACGAGGCGCTCCGCCAGGACGTCTCCCAGGTGGGGGACCTACGGCTCTCGGTCCCCGGGCCCGAGGGGAAGGTCGCGCTGGTCCCCCTCGCGGACCTGGTGACCGTCCAGCGGGCCGCCACCCCCGCGGAGATCAGCCGCCAGGACCTGAGCCGCCAGGTGGTCCTGAGCGCCAACCTGGACCGCCTGCCGCTGGGCACCGCCGGGGCGAGGGTCATGGAGGCGGCGTCGCGCATCCCCATGGAACCGGGCTACCGCATCGTCATGTCGGGGGACACGGAGGCGATGGTGGAGTCCTTCGGCTACATGTTCGAGGCGCTCATCCTCGCGGTGGTCTTCGTCTACCTCATCCTCGCGGCCCAGTTCGAGTCCTTCATTGACCCGCTCGCCATCATGCTCTCGCTGCCGCTCTCGGTGGTGGGGATGGCGGGCATGCTCACCCTCACGGGGGACACCACCAACATCATGTCGCTCATCGGACTCATCCTGCTGATGGGGCTGGTGACCAAGAACGCGATCCTCCTGGTGGACTTCGCCAAGGTCCTGAGGCGCCAGGGGATGGACCGGCGCGAGGCGATCATCCGCGCGGGGCGCACCCGGCTGCGGCCCATCATGATGACCACCGCCGCCATGATCTTCGGCATGCTGCCCCTGGCGCTGGCCATCGGCCAGGGCGCCGAGATGCGCGCCCCCATGGCCCGGGCCGTGGTGGGCGGGCTCGTCACCTCGACCCTGCTCACCCTCCTGGTGGTCCCCGTGGTCTACACCCTTCTCGACGATTTCGCCGGATGGGTCCACCGGAAATGGGCTGGAACCCCGGAGGTGGAATCATGATGGGGCATGCATGGGTGCGGGCGCACGCGGGCGCGCGGGTTCAAGGAACAAATGGGCAGACGAGCGGACGGGCGAGCCGGCGAGGGGACGACGCGCGGGCGAGAGAGGCGCGGCGCGTCTCTGCGGCGGTCGCGGCCCTCGCGGCCGTGGCGCTCTTCGGCGCGGCGCCGCACGCCCAGGAGCTCCGCGACCCGCCCGCGCTTCCCCGCGGGCCACGGGTGCTCACCCTCGAGGAGGCGCTTGCCCTGGCCCAGGCGCAGAACTGGGACGTGAAGAAGGCGGAGGCCTACCGGGAGTGGGTCCGGGGCAAGTACGCGGAGGAGCGGGCCGCGGCCCTGCCTCAGCTCGCCCTAGACGCGAGCGTCCGCCGCGACAGCGACCGGACCATGTCGGCCCTCACCGGAGGGCTCTTCCCGGCCCTCCAGGACGCCCGGACGGTAGACGCCTCCCTTACCCAGGTGCTCTTCGCCTGGGGCAAGGTGGGGGCCACGGTCCGGGCCGCCCGGCACGGCATCGCCTCCGCCGAGGACCAGCTCCGGCTCTACCGGCAGGCGGCGCGGCGCGACGTCACGGCCGCTTTCTACGACGTTCTGCTGGCCCGCGAGCTGGAGTCGGTGGCGGCGGAGAACCTGGTCCAGAAGGAGCGCCACCAGGAGGAGGCGCGCAATCGCTATGCCCTCGGGACCGCCACCGACTACGACGTGCTCTCCGCCGAGGTGGCCGTCCAGAACGCGCGCCCGGAGGTCCTCCGCGCCGAAAACGCGGTGAGGGCCGCCCGGCTCCGGCTCCAGGTCCTCTTGGGCCCGGAGCAGGACGAGGTGGACGCAGCGGGGAGCCTGGAGGGGCCCGTCTCCGCGCCCCCCGACTACGCCGCCGCGCTGGCCACCGCCTGGCAGCGCCGCCCCGACATCCAGGCTCAGGCCGACCGGGTGCAGGTCTACGAGGAGCTCAAACGCATCGCCCGCGCGGGCGACAAGCCCCGGCTCGACTTCTCCGCCAGCTACGCCCATAAATGGCTCTCCTTCGGGCCCTACGCCGTGGACGGTCCCCTCTGGAGCGCGGGGGTCTACCTCAAGGTGCCCCTCTTCGACGGGCTGCGTACCCGCGGCCAAGTGCTCGAGGCCCAAAGCGACCTGACCAGCGCGCAGATTGACCTGGCGAAGCTGCGGGACCAGGCCGCCGTGCAGGTTCGGGCCGCCGTGGACGCGGTGCGCGAATCGGGCGAGATCCTGGCCGCGGTGTCCGGGACCGAGTCCCAGGCCGCGAAGCTCCTCGCCATGGCGGAGAAAGGGTACGAGTACGGCGTGAAGACCCAGCTCGAGGTGGAGGACGCGGCCCTCAACCTGCGTCAGGCCCGGCTCGACCTGGCCCGGGCGCGCCGGGACCACCTGGTGGCCCGGACCAACCTCAAATGGGCCACGGGCACACTTGGGGAGTGAAGCGCGAGGGAAACAAGAGTTCACCCGCCGAGACTCAGAGGCGCAGAAGCGCAGAGGGAAAGACGGGAGGGCGGCCATTCGGAAGAAGAGAGGCGAGCCACCCGGCTCGCCCCTTCTCTTTCAGAGCTGTCCCACTGAAGAAGGTCCTTCTCCGCGCCTCGGCGGTGAGGCCCTGTCTACTTCACCGGGTTCCCCTGTTTGTCGAGCTCGACGATGGGCCCCAGCTCGAGCTTCTGCAGCTCGGGCAGAATAGCGGCCTTGTCGCCCACCACGAGGATGGCGAGGTTCCCGGGGAGGAGGTACTTGCGGGCCGCCGCCCGGGCCGGCTCCAGGGCGACCCCTTTCACCTCCGCGGGGAGACTCTCCAGGGCGCCGTCGGGCAGATCGTCGGCCGCCGCCTCGGCAAGCTTGGCGGCGATGTCCCCGGCGGTTTCGAAGCCCCGGGCGTAGCCGTTCACGAAGGTGTCGGCCGAGTAGGCCAGCTCCTGGTCGGTGAGGGGTCTTGAGCCCACGAAGTCCGAGATCTCCGCGACGAGCTCCCGGAGGGCCGGGGCGGTGACCTTGGTGGCCACCGGAGCCTGGGCCACGAAAGAGCCGCCCGCCCGCTGGAGCTGGAAGCTGGTGCGGGCTCCGTAGGTGTACCCCTTGTTCTCCCGGAGGTTCATGTTGACGCGGCTGACGAAGGTGCCGCCCAGGGCGCCGTTCACGGCGAGCAGGGCGGGGTAATCCGGCGTGGACCGGGCGGGGCCCACCAAGCCTCCGCCGACGATGGACTGAGCGGCGCCGGGCTTGTCCACGAGGTAGACCGCGCGCCGGCCGTGCTGCGCGGGGACGGGGGACGGCGGAGGCGGAGCCTTCCCGCCGCGCCAGCCGCCGAAAGCCTTGACCAGCTCGGGCTCCAATTCGGCGCGGGTGACGTCGCCGACCGCGATCAGGGTGACGTTGGAGGGGACCGCGCAGGAGGACCAGAAGGAGTTCAGGTCGTCTCGGGTGATCGCCTCCAGCCCTGGTTTCGTCCCCTCGGGGAGGTGCCCGTAAGGCGCGGAGCCCCAGAGGACCCGGGCGAGGGCCACCTGGGCGAGGAACTCGGGGCGGTCCTCGCTCTGGGTCAGCGACACGAGTCGGCTCTTGCGCTGGCGGTCGAGCTCCTCGGCGGGGAAGCCGGGCCGGAGGACGACGTCCGCCAGGATGGCCAGGGAGGGCGCCAGGTTGGCCTTG
>JAKAIJ010000071.1 GCA_021814355.1 Acidobacteriota bacterium | reverse complement strand
GAAGCCGGCCCACCGGGTGACGGCAACCACCTTCGCCGGACGGCCCCCGAAATCGAACGGTGCACCCAGAGCGATCGGCCCCGCCGCGCGCTCCTGCTCGAGCCAGAGCCGGAGAGCCCCCGTACCGAGGCGGTCGTCGAGCGGCCGCTCGCTCTGGGCCACGAAGCGCGCCGGGCGGCCCGCCGGGTCAACCACGTCGCGGAAGGCGCGGCGCTCGCCATCCGCCCTCAGGCGGAGCACCCGGGCCCCCGACCCTGGGATCTCCAGGACCAGGGCGATCCCCGACGGAATGGCCTGGTAGATCGTGGTTCCGCCGAGGGCGAGCCCTTGAGCCCGGTCGAGGGTCCCCGTCACCGGCGGACGGCCCGGGGCCTCGAGGGTGAGCCGGCTGGAGCGGTCCGGAGCGTAGCCCCGCTGGTGCTGGTAAGGATCGAAGGCGTCGAGGGCGACGCTCACGTCGGGCGGGCGGCTCGCGGCCCACAGCCCCTTCTCGCGGTGGAGGACCGCCTCCGGAGCCGACAGGTTGACCCTCTCCCGCTCCGCTAACTCGAAGGTCCCGGAGTCGTGGAAAATCCTCTGGACGAGGACGCCCGCCATGAGGACCAGGAGGCCCGCGTGCAGGAGCCAGCCGCCCCAGAGGGCCCACCGGAAGCGGAAGAGCGCCGCCCCCCGCGGCGAAAACCCCCGGGCCACGAGGAACGCCTCCGCCTCTCCCGCCGCTCCTCCCTCGAGGAGCAGGGCGGAGGGGGGCACCACGCCTCGCCAGAGGGAGAGGGTCCGGTTCGTCCGGTCCCAGGTGCAGGCAAGGGTGTTGAGAAAGAGGAGGGCGCAGGCGACGAGGAAGGGCGACGAGGAGAAGGGGTGGTCGAGCCCGGTGGCGGCGCGCCACCCGCCCGCCGGAGGCGCGGCCGGGAGCCACGCGGCGAACGCGGCGTAGAGGGCCAGGAACAGGAGGACCGCCAGGGCGAGGCCGGGAGACCTCAAGAGCTTCAACAAGTCAAACACCCGGTCTCGCCCTCCTCACCTCCGCGACGTCAATCAGTGCCCCGTCCCATTGCACCCGCAGTTGGCCTGAGCCCATTGGGTCGTGTTGTTCACGGGGTAGCTGGCCAGGTAGAGCCTGTTGCCGGCGCCCGGCTGGGCGTAGGGCGCCGCGTTGTCGTACCCCGCGATGTTGCCCCCCACGTTCGCGCTCGCCGCGGTCGGCGCCATGTTGTTGAGGAAACCCGGGCGCGGGCTGCCGTGGGGGATCGCCGAGTGGCAGTTGAAACAGGGGATGTAATGGTCGGCGCGCGAGTGCTGGTTGAATCGGGAGTTGGCCCAGCTCGTGGGGTGGCAGTTGGCGCAGAAAACCGTGGCCGGCATCGTGTTGGCGTTCACGATGGTGTTGTTCCAGGCCGTGTTGGGTCCCCGCAGGATGAAGCCCGCGGTGGAGCCGTGGGGGCCGTTGGGGTCGGCGGCGTTGTTGCTCTCGTGGCAGTCGGAGCAGGTCATGAGGTTGCGGGCCGTGGTGCTCCAGGGGAAGTTCGTGGTCACCAGGTTCGTGAGGGTAACGGCGCCGAGGTTGCTTCCGCACGTGGCCAGGACCGGGTGGAAGGAGCCCGCCGTCTCGCCGTTGACCCAGGTGCCCGCGAAGTTGCCCACGTTGTTGGGGTTGAACTCCTTCGCCACGTCCGTTTCGGCCCACGTGTTGGGGCTCCAGGAGGGCGCGGCGGGCAGGGCGCCGTAAAAGCTCGTGTGGCACTTGAAGCAGAGCGTGGCCTCCACGTCCGTCCCCGCCACGAGGGTCCTCTTGGTGAAGTTGCCGGCGACGGGGTTGGTCCAGAAGGCGGGGTTGGTGGAGAGCTGCGCGCCCCAGGCCCCCTCCAGCGGCGGGCCCGCGAGATTGCCGGGGGTGGCGTGCGTGCCGGCCTTGGCCTCGTGCGGGGTGTGGCAGTCGAGGCAGTTGACGTGGCGGGCCGCCGCGCCCAGGGTGTTGCCGAAGGCGGCGTTGTTCATCTCGGCGAAGGTGCTGTGGACGTTGTCGGCGTCCACGGGGTGCCGGCTCGCCTTGTTGGCCTGCGTGGCGATGTCCTTGTTCGAGTAGTTGGTCCCCTCGGTGCCGTTCCCGTGGCAGTTGTAGCAGACGAAGTTGTTGGCGGCGTTGCCGTTGGGGTTGGTGGTCCCGTTGAGCAACGAGGGGAAATCCGAGTAATGGACGGCCCCGAAGGGGGTGTCGCCGTCGTTGGGGCGCGTGTCCGCCCCGTCCGTGTGGCACTTGGTGCAGTTGCGGGCGAAGAGCCCGCCGTCGTGCTGGGTGTAGGTCCAGTTGCCTCCCGGCGTGGTCGTCGTCCGGTTGTGGGCGGCGAGGTTGTACGAGGCCTGGTCCAGGCCGGGGTGGGCGGCGTCCACGCTGGTCCGGTGGCACGAGAGGCACATCCCCCCCGTCGCCGAGGTGTTGTCGAAGTCCGTGGTGGCCACGCCCTGGGAGCCGCCGGGCAGGGGCAGCGTGGCCGTGCCGTCGGCGGCCCGCGCCTCGGCCCGGGTGGTCCCGGTGTTGGCGTCCTTGTAAACGTTGTACTCATGGGTGGAGGCCGGCGTGCCCGGGTTGTTGTGGACGTGGTCGTCGTGACACATGTTCGTGCACGAGCGCACCGCCGAGCCGTTGGCGCTCAACGGCGAGCTGAGCGTGTAGGCCACCCCGGCCGCCGCGGGCTCCATGTAGACCCGGTTGACGGTGAGCGAGGTGGCGCTGGCCACGGCGGTGACGACGTAGGCGATCCCCGTGGCGTTGTTCTTCATCGTCCAGCCCACGTGGGTGGCGGCCGACCAGGCGGTGCCCGTGCCCGTGACCGTTGCGCTGCCCAGGGTGAAGGTGGCGGTGCCGGCCGTGTAGGTGTTGACCCACGTGATTCCACTGTCCGAGCAGGCGTCGTTGGTCCCGGCGGTCCCGCCCACGAGGTGCTTGGAGACCTTGGCGGCGTTGGTGATTCCGACCCAGATGTTGCCGTGGCAGTTGGAACACCGTGCTTCCGTCGGCGTCAATCCCCCGGCGCACCCCACGCTCTCGCGCGCGCCGAAGCCCTTGGCGTGCTCATGGCAGTCCACGCACCGGGAGTTCTGGTTGTGGGTGTGGTCGCTCCCCGCCAGGGTGTTCCGGTAGTGGGTCGTCTTGGTGTGGCAGGCCTCGCAGACGCCGTCGTCGTAGACCGCCGTGCTCGGCCCCAGGTAGCTGTTGGCCGGGTTGGCCCTGCCCGTGCGGTCGTCCACCTGGAAGACGGGGCTCTTGGTCCCGCTGTTGGGCGTCAGTATGGAGGGGCGGACCAGGTAGAGGTTCGTGGTCTGGTGGGGCGTGTGGCAAGTCAGGCAGTCCACCGCCCAGTTGCCGTACTTGGTGGTCGTGTACTGGGCGTTGTGGGTCTGGAGGTTGTGGCAGTCGAGACAGAGCTCGGAGCCCTCGGTGCGGCGCAGGATGCGGCCCGTTCCTGCCCCCGCCGCCTTGGCTCGGAAGCCCCAGCTCACGCGGCCCCGGTTGCCGGCCAGGTCGGTGGCCTCCACGGTGATGTAGTGGCTCCCCGCCGCCTGGGCGGGCACGGCGATCTCGTAGACGGCGCACCCCGCCCCGCAGGCGTAGTTGACGTTGATGCTCACCCCGGCGGCGCCCAGCGCCGCGCCGTCCAGGGACCACTGGACCGGATTGACGGCCACCAGCCCACCCTGGTCGTAGACCTGCACCTTGAAGACGTCGGCGCCGCTGACGAGGGCGTTCTCCGCCGGGGCGAGGATGGTGAGGACCGGCGGATCCTGGTCGGCCCCGCACGCCGGGGTCGCATAGGTCCCCGGAAGCTGCTGGACCGCCGTCCCCGCGACGCCGTCGGGGTCGCCGTAGGTCACGCGCACGTAGTAGGTGGTCCCCGGAGCGAGGCCCGTGATGTAGCACATCCGAGGCGAGGGCCCGTTCACGGCCGCGCAGGCCGTGGTGCCGGGCCAGGTGGCCGTCGTGTTGTACTCGACGAGGACCGACCCGTTGTTGTTGTCGTCGCCCGTGAAGGGGGCGGTTACCGTGATCTCGCGGCAGCCGCTCACCACGGCGCCGGCCGTGCCGGCCGTCGTCGGGTTCACGAGGCAGACCGGGGTGGTGAAGGGACCGATGACCTGTGGGTTGGTGCCGGTGACGCCATCGGCGTCCGCGAAGGTCACCTGGTAGTAGTAGCTGGTGGACGCGGTGACGCCGTTGTCCGTGCAGGCCCGCGGCGAGGCACCGGCCACGCCCGAGCAGACCGCCGTCCAGGGGCCCGTCGCCGAGGGGCCGCGGCTGAAGGTGGTGGTGCTGTTGGCGTTGGTGTCTCCCCCGTAGGGCGCGGAGATCACGATCTGGGTGCAGCTGTTCACCGTGGCCGTGGGAACGTCGGGAGCCACGCGGCAGTCGAGGGTCGTGAAGGGGCCGATGACCTGCGGGTTGGTGCCAGTGACGCCGTCGGCGTCCGCGAAGGTCACGCGGAAGTAATAGGCGGTCGTCTGGGTGAGCCCCGACGCCACGCAGCTCCGTGGGCTGGCGCCGACCGCCGCGCTGCAGACCGCCGTCCAGGGACCGGTGGCCGAGGGGCCGCGCTCGAAGGTGGTGTTGCCGTTGGCGTTCGCGTCGCCCGAGAAGGGGGCGCTCACGGTGATCTGGGTGCAGGAGTTCACCGTGGCGGACGGCGCCTGGGTCGTGGTTCCCGGAAGGGCCGCGGTCGCGCAGCTTGTGGCCAGCGCGGTGGAATAGTTGGCGCAGGCGTCGTAGGCGTAGATGCGGTAGGCGTAAGTCGTCCCGGAGGCCAGCCCCGTGTCCGAGGCCGACGCCACGTTGCCCACGGCCACGATGTAGTCCGCGCCCTGGGCGCCCACGGCGTAGACGGTCCCCTCCGCCGGCACGAAAGTCGGGGCCGCGCCGCCCGCGGGGCCGCGCACCACCAGCGCCCCGGCGAAGTCGGCGCCGGGGTTGGTCCAGGTCAGGTTGATCTGGCTCGCGCTGAAACCCGTGCAGGTGGGCGCGGTGGGAGCCGCCGGCGGGGCGTTGTCGAGGGTGAGGGTGGTGTCGGCGGCGTCGGTTCCCGCCGTGCCGTTCACGGTGGTGAAGGCCGAGACGAACGCCGTCGTGGCGGTGTTGCCCGCCGGGGCGGTGGCCTGCCCCTGGTAGGTGGCCAGGACCTTGAAGTTGGCCACGGTGGTGTTCACCGGGATGCTGGTCCCTCCGCTGAAGTTCCAGGTGTTGGAGCCGGGGTTGTTCACCGTGGTGAAGTACTGCGTGGTCCCCGCCTCGTCCCAGATCTGAAGGCTGGCGAGGGCGGCGAAGCCCGTCGTCGTGACGGTGAGCGCCGTGACGGGGTTCGTCCCCGCGCTGTTGACGAAGGAGAACCCGTCCAGCTTCTGGCCGGCCGCGCCGGGGCACACCGTGGCGTTCGTCCCCGCCGCGCCGTTGCCCAGCGTGGTGGTGGTGGTCGGGCCCGGCCGCAGCGAACCCACCACGACCGCGGACCGAGCGGAGGTCGTCCCGCCGAAGGTGATGGTAGTCCCGGCGGCGTAGCTTCCGGCGGCGGCGTGGAGGCCCGAATCGGCCGTGAAGCTCGTGTGGGCGCTCGTCGTGGTCGTGAGCCGCTGCGTGAAGCCCGCCGGCGGCGTCTCCGTCGCGGGGGTGCCGCCGTTGCCCGCGGCGTAGAAGGTCAGCCCGTTCAGCACGTAGTTCACGACGGCCCCGAAGGTGACGTTGGCCGCGGCGCTGAGGTTGGCGCTGGAGCCGTTGATGGGCGTCGTCTGGTCCACGCCCGTGAAGGAGGACCAATCAATGTGGATTCCCGTCACCGTGCCCGTGCTCGCCGTGTACGTCACCGCCGCGGTCTGCGCCCCTCCGGGAATCTGCGCGTTCAAGAGGTACCACGCCGCCGCGTGCTCCCGCCCGCTGAGGGCGGCCGTGGTGCCGATGGGGGTCATGGCGACGCCCCCGTATGTGGCGGACAGCGTCGTCATCGTGGCGTTCGCCGACAGCTCCATGACGGCCGCGACCACGAGAATCCTCTGGGTTCCGGCGGAGACCGTGAAGGCGGCGCTCGTCACCGTGCCGCTGATGTTGGCGGGAGCGGAGCTGTGGACGTTGGCCCACGCGTTCAACTGGGCCACCTGGGCTGCGGCGGGCAGCGGGGCGGCCAGGAGGGCGGCCCCGAACAGGAACGCGACCGGTAGTGCCTTGCGCCACATCGTCCTCTCCCCTCTCGCCCGCGCGGTCACGGCCCGTCCTGCGTGGTGGTGTTGCTGTCGGCGAAGTGCACGCCGTGGCAGCTGTAGCACTGGATGCGGTTGGTAGCGTCCAGCGTGAGGTCGTTCGTGCGGTTCGCGTCGGCGCCGCCGCTGCCCTGGGCCGCGCCGTTCCCGTCGAGCGGGACCCCGCGGTCATAGCCGCGGCCGTTGGCGCCCAGGACAGCGCCCACGGGGTGGCCCTGGGAGGCGCCCGAGAAGGTTTCGAGGGCCGCGTAGTCCATCGTCCAGGCGCCGTGGCAGTCGCGGCACATCTTGGCGCCCGTCGCGTTGTCCCCCGAGTCCAGGGCGACGCGCAAAAAGGGCCAGGAGCCGTAGAACTCGTAGCGCTCGTTCACCACGTAGGTCCCCGCGGGGAAGCCCACGCTGACGCCGCTGTCCAGGGCCACTGACGCGGCCGTGAGGAGGTTGCTCGCGAACCAGGTGGCGCCGTTGTCCTTCGAGTAGCGGAACCGCGCCGTCCCCACCGCGCCGCCGGTGGAAATCTCCACCAGGTACCAGACGCCGATGGCTCCGGAGTAGGTCCCGCTCGAGGTGATGAGCGGGCTCGTGAAGGCGGTGGTCTTCTTGGGCGCGCTGATGTGGGGGGTGCCCCCGTCGGCGCTGTTGGCGGCGTGCTGGTCGTGGCAGGTGGAACAGACCACTCTCCCCCCCAGGAGGCGGCTGGACATGGGCGCGGCGGCGGGAGACGCCGCCCCGAAGGCCGCGTTGACGGGGTTCACGCCGAAGGCGTGGCTGGTCCCCATCTCGAGGAAGGAGGGGCTGGCGATGTCGCTGTTATTGAGGGGCATCGCGGAGGCACTCCCGGCGGCGTTGTGGCAGGACTGGCAGAGGTTCACGTTGTTGGCCGCCGTGTTGAGATCGCCGCCCAGGGCGTTGTGGGGGATGTGGCAGGAGCTGCAGTCCGTGGTGGTCGCCTGGCTGAGCCAGTGGGGCGGGTGGGAGGCGCGCGGCGCCACCGCCGCCGCGAGCAACAGGGCCAGGGCCGACGAAGTGCTGAGCAGGCTCCGGGTTCTCATGGCGTCCTCGTGCCGTCCAGGAAGACCGGGACGACGGTGTACCAGTCCTGCGTCGCCGTGGCCGCTCCGCCGGGAACGACGAAGCTGCCGCCGTAGGTTTGGCTGATCACGCCCAACAGCGTTCCAGAGTAGAAGTTCGCCACGGGGAAGACGCCCAGGTTGCCGGTGCTCACCTCGTAGAAGTCCACCGGCGAACTGGAGGTGACGCGGCTCCAGGTCAGGATCAGGTCGCTCCCCGAGCGGGCCACCTTGAGGTCGGTGACGGGGGTTCCGCCGGAGGCCGCGCTCGGCCGGCCCAGGACGGACGGGGAGGGGAGCCACTCCTTGCCGCGGGCGTCCACGAACGTCGCCCGGTAGTAATAGTTCGTGTCGTTCAGCAGGCCCATGTCCCGCACCAGGCTGGAGCCGGTCGGGTAGAAGCCCCAGCTTTGGAACGGACCGTCGGGCGAGAACGCGCGGTAGAGGTGGAGGCTCGCCGCCACGTCGGGATCGCCGGTCCAGGGCGTCCAGGTCACGTCCACCACGGTGTTGTAGGCCACCACGCGAAGGTCGGGGACCGGCGGAGGCCGGAGGGAGACGCGGCGGACGCCGTAGGAACCGAGGCCCGCGGCGGGGACGAACGCGACGAGGGTCTCCGCCCCCGCGTTGAGCTCCCCCGCGGGAATCTGGAGGGCCGTGGTGGCCGACCAGTCGTTCGCCGCCTGTCCCGCCACGGCGTGGGTGTAGCGGCCGTTCACCACCACCGAGAGGTCGCCGGAGAGCGCGGCGTTGTAGACGTCGAAGTAGAGCGTCACGTCCCCCGACGCCGGGGGCAGCTCGTAGCGCACCTCGGCGGGGCGGAGGGTGTCCCCCGAGGGCAGGTTGCCGTACTCGCCGCGCTCCGGGAGGGTGAAGGCGGGGGTCCAGAAGGAGGCGTAGGGCGTCCAGGGACCGTAGCCCTTCCCGTCGAAGGCCCGGACGCGCCAGAGCGCGTGCTCGCTGGGCGCCAGCACCCCGGCGGGCACGGTCCAGGCGGTCTGGCCCGCCGCGCCCTCGGCCACCTCGGGCGAAGTGGCGAGGGAGAGGAAGCCGCCGGCCGCGTCGAGCCCCACCTCGAACTGGTAGCTCAGCCGGTCCATGTCGGCGTCGGTGGCGTTGGACGCGGTGAGGATGGGCGCGAGGGCGGCGGTGCCGTCGGAGGAGGGCAGCAGCGCCGCCGGAATCGTGGGGAGGTGGTTCATCGCGGTCTTCGTGACGCTGAAGGCCCGGTAGGGGGTCCAGCCGGAGACCAGGGGGCCGTCCTCGGCGCGGCAGCGCCAGACGTAGTCTCCGTAGTTCGGAACGGCGGCCGCCGCGTCCACGATGGTCTCGCCCGCCCCTTCGGGCACGCTGAAGAGCTGGATGACCTGATATCCCCCGCCCGGCACGGACCGGGAGACCTCGAAGGCGTACGTGAGCGGGTGGTACTGGGGAGAGGATCCATTGGCGACGTCCAGCACCACGGGGGCGCCCAGGAGGAACTGGGCCGCCGGGGCCGGGGCCACCTGGACGGGCGCCGACGGAGGCAGCCCCTGCGGCGGGGGCGGCGCGCCCTGCGCCGTGTAGACCTCCACCCGGGGACCGTTCGCAGAGCAGACGACCAGGCGGCGCAGGCCGGCGAGGTAGGCCACGCCCAGCGGCGTCTTGAGCCGCCCCGGCGCGTCGCCGTAGTTTCCGATGGCCTCGCGGAAGCTGCCGTCCGGGTTGAAGACCTGGACTCGGCTCTGGAAGGGGTCGGCCGCGTAGAGCAGGCCGTCCGGGTCCGCCGCCACCCCCTGGAGCTGGGTGAACTGGCCCGCGCCCGCGCCGCGGGCGCCGAGGGTCCGGAGGAAGTTGCCGTTGCCGTCAAATATCTGGAGCGCGCCGTGCCCCGCGTCGGACACCGCCACCTCGCCCGTGGCGAGGACCGCCAGCCCCGCGGCCCCGCGGAACTGGCCCGGGCCGTCGCCGTTGGCGCCGAAGCTCAGCAGGAGTGCGCCGTCCGCGGCGAAGGCGGAGATCGCCCCTGCGGCGGCGTCCAGCGTGTAGTAGCGGCGCGCGGTCCGGTCCACGGCCACGGCCTGGACGGGCCCGGGCGGGCCGAGCGGCCGGAGCGCAAAGAGGGCCCTTCCGGCGCGGTCCCAGACCTCGGCGCCGGCGGCGCCCCCCACGACGAGGCGGTCGGCCCAGTCCACCGCCACGGCCCGGAGGCCCTGGCCGGCGAAGCTCTTCAGGCGGCCGCCGTCGGAGAGGTTCAGCGCGGAGAGGGTGCCCGAGGGCGAATCCACGACATAGAGCACGCCGTAGCTGTCCGCGTCAGCCGAGGCGGGGGCCAAGAAGCCCCCGAAGGAGTGCTCGGGCAGGACGTCCACCACGGCGAGCGAGAGGGCGCGGGAGGTGGCCGCCCCCTTGCTGTCGGTGGCGGTGAGCGTGACGAGCGCCATCCCGGGGACGGGGGCCGCCGTGAAGAGGGCGGTGTAAGGGTCTGCGTTGGGGGCGACGGTACCGCCGCTGGCGCTCCAGGCGAGGGTGACCGGGTCGCCGTCGGGGTCGGTGACCGTGGCGGCGAGGTCGGTGGACTGGCCGATGAAGACCGAGGGAGCGGCCGCCGTAAGGGAGGTGATCACCGGGGCGCTGTTGGTCACCTGCACCACGACCTGGAGCGTGGCCGTGCTCACCGACCCCGAGGAGGGTACCCCCATGAAGCCGCCGTTGTCGTAGACCCTCACGGTCACCGCATAGGTCCCCGGCGTGGAGGGAGCCGTCCAGGCGATGGAGGCCGTCGTGGCCGCGGTGGCCACGCTCTGCTGGGCGGTCCCGTTGGGGAAGGCGCCCGCCGCCGCGGAGAAGTCGTACCGCGTCAGCACGCCGTCCGGATCGTGGGCCTGGGCGACGAGCTGGCCCGTCTGTCCCACGCCGAATACCCCGGGGTTGGCCTGGAAGCCGTCCAGGACCGGACACTGGTTGCCCATCCCGCACTCGCCCGCGAAGGCCGTCGCCGACGCCACCGCGAGCGCCGCCGCCACAAGCGGCACCGCCCATTCCGTCCGAAAACGCCTCATCGCGTCCCTCATCCGCGGCTCCAGCCGGGAGCGCCCGGGGGCTCTCACGCGTATCGCGCCTCCCGCGGGGCTCGATGGTCGGCAGGGTGTCCCCTCCCGTCCGCATATCAATCTATGGGGGTCAAGGAGAATAAACAAGAACATTCTTGTTGCTCCCATGCCACGGTGGGGTATATGGCTCAGAGGACCCATTCGGGGGAATGCCGCCGAAACCGTATACCGAGGTGGCGTCGCTATCGCTTCTCCTCGGAATATACGGCAAGAATAGCGGTCTTGTCAAGCGTTTTCTGCAAATTAGTCCTCAGCTTGGCCTTCCTGATCTTCGTGGCAGTTCATATGAGAGTTTCGCATGTTCGACACCTTGGTTCACACTTATTTCACGTCGATTTAGAGTGGGGGTTTCGCCCATGCCGGTCGCGAGCGGTCTTTGCGGGATGAATGGGGGGCGCCATAAGATCCTGATCCAGCCGGCCCTTGGTGCGGGAATCCTCCGTGCTGTTCTCCGAAGAAGTCGAGGGCGGACCCGCAGAACCGGCGTCCAGAGGACCGCATGCCCGCAGGGGCTTGGGGGATATGCCCCATACTTGCGCTGAATCCCCTACCCTGCGGCGGGGAGCGCCCGGAACCTTGTGGGAGCGGCCCTCTGCCTCTTATAGTTAAGGTCTATTTGCGAGGGAGGACCCCACGGTGCGAACGAACGGTGCGACGGTCCCGAAGATTCTGTTGATGCGCTCTCTCGGTCTCCTTCTCGCGGCACTCTTCGTCGCCTGCGGAGGCGGAGCCCCCGCGGACAAGGCTTCCCCGGCCCCCACCGCGACGGGCGCTCCCTCTACCGGGGCCGCGGCCGCCGCTCCGGCCGAGGTCAAGACCGCGATCGA
>JAKAIJ010000307.1 GCA_021814355.1 Acidobacteriota bacterium | reverse complement strand
TCGCCTCCTACAGCCGGTCGCTCCCACGCCGGCCACCTCCTCATTTTTGCTCCTCACTTCTTGCTCCCCCTTCTGCCGCGAACAGCTTCCGGTAGTACTCCAGGCACTGCGGAAGGCCCGCGGCGATGGGAACCTGGGCCTCGAAGCCGAGCACCTCCCTGGCGAGGGCCGTGTCGGCGTGGGAGTGGAGCACGTCACCGGCGCGGGCCGGCCTGCGCTCGGGCTCCGGGCCTCCGCCGCAGGCCTCGCGCACGATGCGGGCCAGCTCGGCGATGGTGACGCGCTCGCCCGAGGCGATGTTGAAGGCGCGGCCCGTGGCGGCCTCTGCCGGCGCGCCGGCGGCCAGGAGGTTAGCGCGCACGGCGTCCCCGATGAAGGTGAAGTCGCGGCTCTGGAGGCCGTCGCCGAAGATCGAGGGGCGCTCGCCCGCAAGGCAGGCCCGGAAGAAGAGCGGGATGACGCCGGCGTAAGCGCCGTTCGGGTCCTGCTGGGGACCATAGACGTTGAAGTAGCGCAGGCCCACCGATTCGAGCCCGTAGATGCGATGGAAGGAATCGGCGAGCTGTTCGCACAGGAGCTTGGTGGCGGAGTAGGGCGAGAGCGCGTGCCCCTCTCGGCCCTCGCGCAGCGGCAGCTCCGGGGCGTCGCCGTAAACCCCGGATGAGGAGGCGTAGACGAGGCGGCCCACGCCGGCCTCCCGCGCGGCGGTGAAGAGGTTGGCGGTGCCCGCGAGGTTCACCGAGAGCGCGAGGTAGGGGTCGCGCATGGAGTCGGGCACGGAGATGAAGGCCGCCTGGTGGAAGATCAGCTTCGGCGGCACGAGCGGAGCATCCCCTCCGAGACCGCAGGCGAGGCGGCAGCTCTCCAGGTCGCGGATGTCGCCCTTGAGGACGGTGAGGGGTGAGGAGGGAGGCGTGAGGAGAACGGGCGACGCCGAAGTGCGGGCCTCTGAGGCGCCGGCCTCCGGCGGGAGCCAGCGCGCGAGCCGTTCGAGCTTGCCCGAGGAGAGGTCGTCCAGGACCGCGACCCGCGCGCCACGCTCCAGCAGGGCGTCCACGAGGTGCGAGCCGATGAAGCCGGCGCCGCCCGTGACGAGGACGGGAACGCCGGTCAGATCAGGGATAGGCATGCGGGCTCCCGGGTGGGGTTGAAGGTTACAGGTTGAAGGTTACAGGTTGAATGAAGGCCTTCGCAGCGGCCGAAAAGATTGGGAGAGACGGGCGCCCTCGCCTGTCGGGTACCACTGCCCTGCACAGGCGGGGGATGAGGGCTCTCACCCGCCGCTCCGATTCATCCATCGCCAGGCGGTTTCGATGATGTGGCGCAGGTCGGCGTGGCTCGGCTTCCAGCCGAGGATGCCGGCGGCTCGCTCCGAACTGCCGACGAGGACGGCGGGGTCGCCGGGCCGGCGCGGGCCAAGCTCCACGGGGATGACGCAGCCGGTGACCTCGCTGGCGGCGGCGATGACCTGCTTGACCGAGAAGCCGCGCCCGTTGCCGAGGTTGAAGGCGCGGGCGCCGGTCCCGTCATCGAGGACCCCGAGGGCCAGCAGGTGCGCCTGGGCCAGGTCGGTGACGTGGATGTAATCGCGGATGCAGGAGCCGTCGGGCGTATCGTAGTCATCTCCGAAGAGCGTGACGGCCTCGCGGTCGCCCCTGGCCGCCGCCAGCACCACCGGGATGAGGTGCGTCTCGGGGTCGTGGGCCTCGCCCGTCCGGCCCTCCGGGTCGGCCCCCGCCGCGTTGAAGTAGCGCAGGCTCACCGAGCCAACTCCGCGGGCGCTGGCATAGTCCGCGAGCACCTGCTCCACGAACAGCTTGCAGCGGCCGTAGGGGTTGATGGGCTCGGTGGAGTCCCCCTCCTCCACGCGCTCGCCCCGCGGCGTGCCGTAGACGGCGGCGCTGCTGGAGAAGACAAAGCGCCGAACCCCGGCCCTGACCATGGCGCCCAGGAGGGTGAGGGTGCCCGCCACGTTGTGGTCGTAGTAGAGCTCGGGCCGCTCCACCGACTCGCCCACGTAGGTTAGGCCGGCGAAGTGCAGGACGGCCTGCGGACGGTACTTCTTGAACACCTCTTCGAGGCGGGCCGGGTCGCGGATGTCCCCCTCCTCCAGGGGGCCCCACTGGACGGCCCACTCGTGGCCGCGGGAGAGGTTGTCGTAGGTCACGGGCAGGTAGCCGGCCTGGGCCAGCGCCTTGCAGGCGTGGCTGCCGATGTAGCCCGCCCCGCCGGTCACGAGGATGGAGGTGGGGATTTGAATGGAGGCCTCCGGGGGGAGAGGTGACAGGTTAAAGGTTAAAGGTTAAAGGTTAAAGGTTGAAGGTTAAAGGTTGAAGGTTAAAGGTTGAAGGTTACAGGTTGAAGGTTACAGGTTGAAGATTACAGGTTACAGGTTACAGGTTGAAGGAGGGCCTTCGTAGCGGCCGAAAAGATTGGGGAGAGACAGGCGCCCTCGCCTGTCGGGTACCCTTGCCCGGCACAGGCGGGGGCGCCTGTGCCTC
>JAKAIJ010000070.1 GCA_021814355.1 Acidobacteriota bacterium | reverse complement strand
CCGTCCGGAAAGAGAGCCAGGTCGTTCGCCTCGTTGAGGAAGTACCGGCACCGCTCCCCGCGGCGGTTGTAGCGCCGTGCGAGATCCACCATGGAGGGGGCGATGTCCACCCCGCACGCCAGCTCGAAATGGTTCGCGAGCGCCTGGGTGAGGCGGCCGGCGCCGCAACCGAAGTCGAGCGCGCGGTCCCGCCGGCACGGAGCGCCGAGATTCCGGAGCACCTCCATGAGCCCGGCGACCGCCGTCTCGCCCGTCCGGAAGAACTCCTCCGCATTCCACCGGTTGCCGCGCTTGTCCGGATCCGAGAGGATGGACCAGAAGGGGTCGCTCTTGCCGAAGGCGTCCCAGTTCCGCTGGAGGTCCTTTAAGTCCATGGCTCACCGTCCTTCCACGACCCGGACGGGCAGAGGTGCCGACCGGAGGGGAGAGGCCTCCGAGAACCAGGCGACGAACTCCTGGATGAGGTCCACTTCGAAGAGGTAGTCCCCGGGGAGGACGGGCGCCTTCACGGGAAGAAGGAGGACGAGCCTCGCCCCCGGCGGAACGCGCGTGGGGATCTCGGCGCGAACGCCGTCATTGGGGATCGGCGTCCGAGTCCCCGCGGGGGTCCAGTGGTAGGCCGCCCGTAGCGGCCTGTCCGTGCCCGCCAGGGCCTCCCCCGGCCACGGCGCCGGGCTGCGGTTCGTCAGGACCACGCGCAGCTCCGTGACGGAGCCGGCGGCCAGCCGGACCGGAGGCGTTTCCACCGTCCAGGAGAAGGCCATGGCCTCCTTCGGGACGAGCCTCGCGGCGGGCGCGGCGGGCGGAGGCTCCCCGCGTCCGCAGGCCGCGGCCAGGAGGAGACACGAGGCGGGCCAGAACCGGCTCCGGCGGCCTGAGCCGCGGCCGCCTGACCGCACAGGTGTTTCCGCGGGGGAGGGGCTCACGGCGCCACCTCGACCCACGGGGCGGGAGAGGCGGCGCGGCATCCAAACCAGCCGACGTTCTCCTGGATCAGGTCGGGCTCGAGGCGATAGACGCCGGGCCGGCCGGGGGCGCGCACGGCCAGGCGGACCGTCCAGTCGGCGCCGGGAGCCAGGTCCGCGGCGAAGGGCGTGCGGGCACCCTCGAGGGGAACTGGCTTCCCGGAGGCGTCCACCCAGCGGTACGAGGCGTTGAGCTGGCGGGGCGTGTCGAGGAGCGACTCGCCGGGCCACTTTCCCTCTCCCGCGTTCCGGAAGCGCACCGCGACGACGAGCTCCTCGTCGGGCTCCAGACGGGAGGGCGCCGTGAGAATCTCGCAGGCGCATGTCCGGACGGATTCGCGGATGGCGGTGGGCGCGAAAAGCTCGATTTGAAGCGGCTGGGTGTTGTCCTCCGGAATGCGGGAGCCGTCGCGGGGGAGTCCGACGCGCGTTCCCAGGGAGCGCCGGTCCCGGGAGCCCGTGGCCTCCGAGGGGACGATGGGCGGCGCGACGCGGATGTGGACGAGCCGCCCGGGCGCCCCCGGCGCCGGGGGAACCGTGAACTGCACCGGCTGGAGGGCGGCGAACCGGTGGGCGAGAAGGGGGCGTCCGTCCACCTCCACGGTGAGCTCGGGCCGTTTGGCCTCGAGGTCCGGCCGGGGTGCCGAGGCCTTGAACGTGAATCCGCCGCCCCCCGTCAGGAGCCACCAGGCCTCGGGGCCGCTCCAGCCGTAGTCGAACCGCTGCCCCGCGAGGTCCGCCGGATAGAGGCCGTAGGAGCGGGCCTGGTCCGCGTAGGGGACGGAATGGAAAAGGCCCGCCAAGGGAAGCGGGAGTGCCAGGAGCGGGAGGAGGCGCCGCCGTCGCGAAGGTGCTTCCTCGACGGGCGGACGGGGAGAACCCGCCAGCGCGGCGAGCGCCGCGCCGAAGAGGATCTGCTGCTCGAACAGCAGGAGCGGATGGCTCTGGAGGCAGTGGGCCAGATAGAGGAGCGCGCCCGTCAGGAGGCCCGCCGTTTCGTGAGAGAGCCGTCTCCACTGGCGCAGGCGCGGCGCCACGACCGCCCACAGGAACCCCAGCGCCAGAAGGAGTCCCGGCAGGCCGTACTCGGCGGCGACCTGCAGCGGGTAGCAGTGGGCGTTCTCGCGGGCGTCGTAGAGCTCGGGGCGGCTCTTTTCAAGGTACCGTGGCAAGGTTTTGGGAAATCCCGCTGGGCCGACGCCCGCTAGAGGGTGGTCGCGGATCATGGAGGCTGCCGCCCTCCAGTAAGCGAGCCGGCCCCCCACGCCGGTCTCGGCCAGCCGGGAGGGGCTGAAGACATCCCCGTAGTGGTGGTTGTGGAAGCTGCTCAGCACCACGAGGGAGGCCACGAGGAGGAGGCCCGCGACGGCGGCGCCGCGGGTCAGCAGCGGCCGTCCGGGGTCCTCCGTCGCGGCGGTCCCCCGGGCCTTCGCGCCGAACAGGAGGAGCGCGCCCAGGCCGCAGAGGGCCAGCAGGTTCGCGGTTCGAGAGCCGCCGTGGACCAGGATCAAGAGAGCGGGGAGAAGGAAAAGAGGAAGCCGGCGCATCCGGCCCGCGGAGAGGGCGAGGCCGGCGCCGAGGGCGAGCAGGCCGAAGGAGGAGGCGCTGTTGGGATCATGGAAGGTGAGCGCGCTTCGGTAGGAGAGCCAGTGGAGCGCGGGGTTGTCGAGCCTGGGCAGGTAGAAGACGAAATAGGAGAGGGCCGCGAGGCCACCGCCGCTCCAGAGGCCCCAGAGGACGGCGCGCACCGGCTCGGTCCCCGGGGCGTCGGTGAGGCGGGCCGCGCGGTAGGCCGCGAGCCCCGCGAGGGGAAGCAGGAGGGCGCGAAAGCCGTAAAAGGCGCTCTCGGGACGCAGGGAGAGGAGCTCGCCCAGCGGGTGGCGCAGCAGCTCCGCCCCGAGGGCCGCCGAGGGGAAGTCCAGCCGGAGGGCGAAGACCACCGCCCCGGCCGCGGCGAAGAGAGCGAGGCTCAGGGCCCAGAGGTCCGGTCCGTCCAACGGACGGACCTCGTCCCCGCGACGGCGCCAGGAGACGGCGGTCCAGAGGGCCAGAAGGCCGCCCTCGCTGGGCGCGAACCCCGGCTGGCCCGCCAGGGAGCAGAAGAACGGGGTGACGACCGCGGCGGCCAGCAGGAGACCCAGCGCGACCCGCGGCCGCCAGAGGCCCAGCACGAGGCCGAGGCCGCAGGCGGAAAGGGCGGCCCAAAAGGGGTAGCTCCGCGACGCGAGGAAGAGCCAGCCGTGAAGGGCCCCCGCGGAAAGCAGCAGTTCCCCCCACCGTCGGACCGCCATCCGGAGCCCCTCCGTCGGGCCCAGGGCGCCCCGGACTCGCGCGGCGCCGGCCCCATTATCCCAGATATGGCGCCGGGGGGGGCGGCCCGCGCGGCCGCGCCGCGCTGTGGTACCCTCGGGCCTCGGGAGGCGCGCCATGGTCCGGCCGGGCTTCGCGGCCCCGATCGAGCTCGATGACCCGGGACCGGGCGGGAGCCTGGTCCTGCTGCCCCACCACGACGACGAACTCTTCATCTCGACCCGCGTGGCGCGGGAGCGGCGGCGAGGCGCGCGGGTGCGGGTGGTCTTCCTCACCTTCGGCAGCCTCTACGGAACCGGCGACGCCGCGCGCGCCGCGGAGAGCGGCCGCGCCCTCGCGGCCCTGGGCGTCCCCCTCTCGGACACGAGACGGCTCGGCGCCGAGCTCGGTGTCTTCGACGGGAGCCTTTGCGACCACCTCCCGCGCGCGGCCGCCGCCCTGAAAGACCCCTTGGCCGCCGAACCCCCGTCGCGGATCTACGCCCCCGCCTGGGAGGCCGGCAACCCAGACCACGACGCGGCGCACCTGTTGGCGGTGAGGCTCGCGGCGGAGCTTCCGGCCGCCGAGCTCTACGAGTTCGCCACCTACGGCGCGGCGGGCGGCTGGGGACCCGTCGCCCGGGTCATGCGGCTGAACCCGGAGGGCGGCGGGATGGTCCGGCGGCGGCTGACCCTCGGAGAGGGCCTTCGGGCGCTGACCCTCGCGCGCCACTTCCCGAGCCAGTGGAGGTCGCTTGCGGGGCTTTTCCCGGAGGCCTTCTTCCGGCTGGCGGTCTTGAGGCGCGAGCGGCTGCGGCGCGTGGGCCCGCGGGACTACCGCAGCCCGCCCCACGCGGGACGGCTCCACTACGAGCGGCGGTACGGCCTCACCTTCGCGGCCTTCCTGGCGCGCGTCGGTCCTTTCCTCGAGGCGCCGTGAGCGGCGCGCGCCGGCTCACTTCAGCCAGGGCGGCGCGGCGAATCCGTCCTCGAGCTTGAGGTCCTCGAACTCCTCGCCCTTCTCCCGGAACCGCGCGATGGTTCGCTGGAACTCCTCGTCCTTCTCCGCGGCCCAGGCGCGCCCCTCCTCGGTGGTCTCGATGGCCCTTAGGGAGGGCTGAACCTTCAGGAACTCGTCCATCGCCTCGCTCCCGGTCCGCGCGGTCTCGAAGTGGGTCCGAGCCTTGAAGGCCCCCATGTGGATGGCCACCTGGACCACGTAGATCGCGTCGGGCTTCAGGTCGGCCCGGAGGAACCCCGCGTTCTCCGCGGCGGCGATGAACTCGTGCTTGCCGGGGTCGCACTCGTAGGCGACGTAGTTCCGGCTCATGATGATGCCCAGGAATCGGCCGTCGGCGTAGAGTTTGACCTTCACGGCGCCGCCCATGAGCTGGGTCCTCACGAAGTAGACCAGCGCCTTGCCGGCCGCGGGCCGCCGCGCTCCGTCCATGGGCTTGTCCTGGAGCACCGTGAATTTCTCAGAGGCGGCCGCGGACGCGGCCAGAAGCATCCCCGCCGCCCACACGAACAGGACCGTCCCCCGGAACCCCCTTTTGCGCATGGTTCACCTCCCGCGTCCCCACCATACCTCGGAGGGGGCAAAGGAGGGAAGTCGCGGCTACCTCAGGAACCGGATGGCGAGCGGGTAACGGTACTTCTCCCCCTGGGAGGCCCGGACGGAGGCCACGATGACGAGGTTCAGGACCTGCAGCAGGATCAGGAGGGGGAGCCCGATGCAGAGACAGATTAGGAGCGCCGCGCCCAGGGAGTAGGCCAGCATGGAGAGCTGGAAGTTCACCGACTCCCTGCCTTGATCGTCGGCGAAGGGGTACCGGTCCTTTTGGATGAGCCAGACCAGGAGCGGTCCCAGGATCGTGCCCATGGGGACCCCCGCGTGGCCCGCCAGGGCCGCCAGGTGGCACGCCATGCCCCAGGTGTGGCCGCGCCGGACTGGATCCACCGAGCACTCGGCCGGCGGCGGGGCGTCGCCTTGCCCGGTGGCGGCGCTCCCCGGGGCGGTTCCGGAGGCCTTCTCCGTCTCGCTGTCCATGGCTTCCCCCCTTCCCGAGGGGTACGGGACGGAGGGGTGGAAAGTTGCGCGCCGTCACTCCTTCGGGCCGCGGCCGGGCAGGGCCCGGAAGCCGCAGACCTTCGGGCGCCAGTAGGGGCTGAAGGGGGAGAGGTTCGTGCCCCTGCTGAGCTGGGCGTGGAAGAAGTCGGCCCTGGAGTTGACCAGGCCCACGTGGCCGAGGTCGTCGAAGAAGACGAGGTTGCCGAAGTCATATTGGCGGTCTGGGGGAACCTTGGGCAGGCACAGGTAAAGGCGGCGGGCGGTGGTGCGCTTGACGGGGATGCCGGCCTCGGTCATGACCCGCCAGATGAAACCCGAGCAGTCGTAGCTCTTGAGCCCGGTGGCGCCCCAGACGTAGGGCTTGCCGAGGTGCTTCCGGATGGCGGCCCGCAGGGCGTCGGCGAAGGGATCGGCGGCGGGCGGGGGGGCGGCGTCGCCCGCGGCGAAGAGAGCGAGGGCCGCCGCGAGGGCCGCGGCGGCCGCGGAAGTGCGCCTCACTTCACCGCGCTCCCGAGCAGGAGGCCCATGCCGATGAAAAGCCCGGCGAGAAAGATGGCCACCGATTTGTTGTCGGCCTTGAGCTGCTCGGCGAAGTGGACCCCGGGCGTGAGCAGGTCGAAAATCTTGTACGCCAGGACGAAGGCCGAGAGCCCGATAACGAGGCTGATGAGGATGGTGACGAGGTAGTTGACCCAGTCCATGCGAGATCCTCCCGTGACGGAGGAGATTATACGCCACCCCGCCCCGTCCCCACGAGGTGCCGCGGTCTGGACGGGGCGGGCCCCACGGACCTATGCTGGTCCGCGAGGATGGGAACGGATATCGGGAGGACCGCGTGTTCGGCTGGCTGAAGGCAAGGCGGAGGGCGAAGCTCCTGGCGGAGCCCTTCCCGGAGACCTGGCGAACGCTGATCGAGAAGAACTCGGCCCTCTACCGGACGCTCTCCCAGGAGGAGCGCGGGCGGCTCCACGACGCCCTGCGGCTCTTCATCGCGGAGCGCGACTGGGAGGCGTGCGGAGGGCTCGAGATGACCGACGAGGTGAAGGTCACCGTGGCGGCCCAGGCCTGCCTGCTCACCCTGGGGCGCACGGTGGACGCCTACGACCACGTGCGGACGGTCCTTGTCTATCCGGAGGCCTACTACGTGCCCGTGGAGGAAGCGGACGAGGCGGGCGTCGTGGTCGAGGAGGAGGAGGACCGGGAGGGGGAGGCCTGGGAGCAGGGGAGCGTGGTTCTCTCCTGGGCCGACGTGAAGGGGGACGCCCGGCGGTGCGACGGGCGCAACCTGGTCCTCCACGAGTTCGCCCACCAGCTCGACATGGGCGACGGCGCGGCGAACGGCACCCCGCGGCTCGAGGACGCGGGCGCCGAGGCGCGCTGGGCGCGGGTCATGTCCGCGGAGTTCGCGGCGCTCCGGGAGCGGGCCAGGACCCGTGGGCGGGGCGTCCTGGACACCTACGGCGCCGAGGACGAGAGCGAGTTCTTCGCGGTGGCCGCGGAGGCTTTCTTCGAGCGCCCCCGCGACCTGAGAAGGCAGCGTCCCGAGCTCTACGACCTCCTGCGCGACTACTTCCGCCAGGACCCCGCGGAGCGCATTCGACGATAGCTTCCCGGGCCGTCCTTGATTTCGCGGCGCGCCGCTATCCCTTGTACCCCACGATGGTCTTCATGTAGTTGGCGCGCTCGAAGGCCGCGGGGGAGGGGCAGTGCTCGTGGCTGAGGCAGCCGCGCATCTGGTCCATCGAGTCGTAGTCGTGGCGCACCAGCCAGTCCTCCAGCCCCGAGAGGACGTGCCGAAGGTGGCCGATGCCGTTCCGGTAGAGCGCCGCGGCCATCTGGGTCACGGCGGCGCCGGCCATCAGCATCTTGATCACGTCCTCGGCGGTGTGGATGCCGTTGGTGGCCGCCAGGTCGGCCTTCACCCGCCCGTGGAGAATGGCGACCCAGCGCAGCCCCAGGAGCATGGCCGGGGAGGAGCTGAGCTGGAGGTGGGGGACGACCTCCAGGTTCTCGATGTCAATGTCCGGCTGGTAGAAGCGGTTGAAGAGGACCAGTCCGTCGGCGCCCGACTGGTCGAGCCGGCGCGCCATGTGGGCCATGTTGCTGAAGTAGGGACCCACCTTGATGGCCACGGGGATTCTCACGGCCTCTTTCACCGCGCGGAGGGCCTCGACGTACATCCCCTCCACCTCGCCGCCCGGCAGGCCGGGATCGGTGGGGATGAAGTAGATGTTCAGCTCGAGCGCGTCGGCGCCGGCCTCCTCGATCTTCCTGGCGTAGCGCATCCATCCGCCGCGGGAGACGCCGTTGAGGCTCCCGATCACCGGGATGGAGAGGGATCGCTTGGCGAGGCGAACGTGTTCGAGGTATTCCTCGGGTCCCTTGTCGAAGTCGCCCATCGCCGGAAAGTAGGAGGTGGCCTCCGCGTAGCTCTCGGAGCCGTAGGTGAGGTAGTGGTCGAGGGCCGCGGTTTCGCTCTCGATCTGCTCCTCGAAGAGCGACTCGAGCACCACGGCGGCGGCGCCCGCCTCCTCCATGGCCTTGAGGTTGTCGAGCTCGCGGCAGAGGGAGGAGGCCGAGGGGACGAGGGGATTCTTCAGCTTTAGGCCGAGGTAGGTGGTCGAGAGGTCCATCGGCGCCTCCTGGGGGCTTCCGCGGGACGGGCTCCCGCGTCACCCTTCCTGGTCGCCCAAGTGCATGGCGGCGAGCTGCTCGTAGAAGCGCCACCGCCGCCGGTTTAACGCTTGGCCGAGCTCCATGTATTTCCGGGCCAGCTCGGGCTTGCTCTTGGTGAGCATGCGAAAGCGGGTCTCGGTCATGGCCCAGTCGGAGTACTGGATCTGGGGAGCCTTGGAGTCCAGCTTGAGCGGGTTCTGCCCCTGCGCCGCCAGCGCCGGGTTGTAGCGGTAGAGCGGGAAGGAGCCCGACTCCACGACGGCCTTCTGGTGCTCCATCCCGAAGCGCAGGTCGTAGCCGTGCGCGATGCAGTGGGAGTAGGCGATGACGAGCGACGGTCCCTCGAAGGCCTCGGCCTCGATGAAGGCCTTCACGGCCTGGTTGTCGTTGGCGCCCATGGCCACCTGGGCCACGTAGACCGTCCCGTAGGCCATGGCCATGAGGCCCAGGTCCTTCTTGCCCGCGGGTCGGCCCGAGGCGGCGAACTTGGCCACGGAGCCCAGAGGGGTGGCCTTGGAGCACTGGCCCCCGGTGTTGGAGTAGACCTCGGTGTCAAGCACCAGGACGTTCACGTCGCGGCCCGAGGCGAGCACGTGGTCGAGGCCGCCGTAGCCGATGTCGTAGGCCCAGCCGTCGCCGCCCACGATCCAGACGCTCCGCCGCACCAACGACCCGGCCACGGTTGCGAGACGGGCGGCGTCGGGGGTGCGCAGCCCGGCGAGCTTGGCCCTCAGCTCGGCCACCCGGGCGCGCTGGGCGGCGAGTCCCGCCTCGTCGCGCTGGTCCGCCTCCAGAAGCCCCTGGACGAGGGCGTCGCCCAGCGTTCCGGAGAGCGCCTTGAGCAGGGACGCGGCCAGCTCGCGCTGGGTGTCCAGGCTCAGGCGGAACCCGAGCCCGAACTCGGCGTTGTCCTCGAAGAGGGAGTTGGACCAAGCGGGGCCGCGCCCCTCCGCGTCCACCGCCCAGGGCGTGGTGGGGAGGTTGCCGCCGTAGATGGAGGAGCAGCCCGTGGCGTTGGCCACGATGGCGCGGTCCCCGAAGAGCTGGCTCACGAGCTTCACGTAGGGCGTCTCGCCGCAGCCCGCGCAGGCGCCCGAGTACTCGAAGAGGGGACGCAGGAACTGGGAGCCCTTCACCGTGTCCACCTTGAGCTTCGTCCGGTCCGCCTCGGGGAGGTTCAGGAAGAAGGCGTAGTTCTCGCGCTCGGGGAGCCGCAGCGGGATCTGGTCGGCCATGTCGAGGGCCTTGTGGCTGGCGTTGCTCTTGTCCTTGGCGGGGCAGACCTGGGCGCAGAGGGCGCAGCCCGTGCAGTCCTCGGGGGCCACCTGGACCGTGTACTTCATTCCCTTGAACTCCTGCCCCCGGTAGTCCGCCGACTTGAAGGTCGCGGGAGCCCCGGCGAGGAGGGCGCCGTCGTAGGCCTTGATGCGGATGGCGGCGTGCGGACAGACCAGCGCGCACTTGTTGCACTGGATGCACAGCTTCTCGTCCCAAACGGGGATTTCGAGGGCGATGTTGCGCTTCTCGTACTGGGCGGTGGCGGTGGGAAAGGTCCCGTCCTGCGGCATGGCGGACACCGGCAGGCTGTCGCCGTCGCCCACGATGATCCTGCCCAGGACCTCCTTCACGTAGGCGGGAGCGCCGGCGGTCACCGCCGGGGTCATGGCGACGGCGCTCGTGGCGGCTGCGGGGACCTTCACCTCGAAGAGGTTCGCGAGGGTCTGGTCCACGGCGGCGTAGTTCTTCTGCACCACGTCGTCGCCCTTGGCGCCGTAAGTCTTCTTGATGGAGCCCTTGATGGCGGCGATGGCGTCGCCCTTGGGCAGCACCCCCGAGATGGCGAAGAAGCAGGTCTGCATGATGGTGTTGACCCGCCCGCCCATGCCCGTCTCTCTGGCCACCTTGTAGCCGTCAATGACGAAGAGCCTGAGTTTCTTAGAGAGGATGGCCTCCTGGACCGGCCGGGGCAGCTTGTCCCACACGTCGTGAGGGCCGTAGGGGCTGTTTAACAGGAAGGTGGCGCCCGGGACCGCCGCCTTGAGCATGTCGAACTTCTCGAGGAAGACGAACTGGTGGCACGCCACGAAGTTGGCGGAGTTCACCAGGTAGATCGAGCGGATGGGCCTGGGCCCGAACCTCAGGTGGGAGACCGTGACCGACCCCGACTTCTTGGAGTCGTAGACGAAGTAGCCCTGGGCGTAGTTCTGCGTCTCCTCGCCGATGATCTTGATGGAGTTCTTATTGGCGCCCACGGTGCCGTCGGCCCCGAGGCCGTAGAAAAGGCAGCGGATGACCTCCTCCCCCTCGGTGACGAATTCGGCGTCGTAGGGGAGGCTGCCGCCCGAGACGTCGTCCTCGATGCCCACCGCGAAATGGTTCTTGGGCTGGGCGGAGCGCAGGTTGTCGAGGCACGCCTTCACCATGGCCGGCGTGAACTCCTTGGAGGAGAGGCCGTAGCGGCCGCCCGTGACCTTGGGGAACGGGAAGGGGAGCGCCCCGCGGGAGTGCGCCTCGGAGAGGGCCGTCACCACGTCCTGATAGAGCGGCTCGCCCGGCGCGCCCGGCTCCTTGGTGCGGTCCAGGACCGCGACGCCCCGCACGCTTCGGGGGAGGGCGGCGAGGAGGTGGTCCGCCGAGAAGGGACGGAAGAGGTGGACGCGGACCACCCCCACCTTTTCGCCTTGCCGGTTCAGGTATTCCACCGTCTCGAGGGCGGTCTCGGCGCCGGAGCCCATCAGGACGATCACGCGCTCGGCGTCGGGCGCGGCGGCGTAGTCGAAGAGGCGGTACCGGCGGCCCACCACCCCGGCGAACCGGTCCATGGTCTCCTGGACGATCCCGGGAAAGGCCCGGTAGAAGGGTTCGCAGCGCTCGCGGGCCTGGAAGAAGACGTCGGGGTTCTGGGCGGTGCCGCGCAGGACCGGGCGGTCGGGCGTGAGGGCCCTGGCCCGGTGGGCGCGAACCAGCTCGTCGTCCACCAGCGCCGCCATGTCCTCCCGGGTGAGCTGCTCGATCTTCTGCACCTCGTGCGAGGTCCTGAACCCGTCGAAGAAGTGGACGATGGGCACGCGCCCCTTGAGGGCCGCCGCCTGGGCGATGAGACCCAGGTCCATCACCTCCTGCACCGAAGCGGCGGCCAGAAGGCCCCATCCGGTCTGGCGGACGGCCATGACGTCGCTGTGGTCGCCGAAGATGGAAAGGGCGTGGGTGGCCACCGTGCGGGCGGAGACGTGGAACACGGTGGAGGTGAGCTCGCCGGCGATCTTGTACATGTTGGGGATCATCAGGAG
>JAKAIJ010000306.1 GCA_021814355.1 Acidobacteriota bacterium | reverse complement strand
AGGAGACGGCGGAACTCCTCGATAGTCCCTGATGGGCAGGCTTTCCAGGCGAGGCGGCGATGGAGGAGAGGTGGGGACGACCCACCACGGAACGGCCCCCGGGCTCCGCCCCGAGAGGGGCGATCCTGCTCCTGGGTGGCGCGTCGGTGGCGGTGGTGCTGTTCCTTTTCTTCGCCCACTGGCAGCGCCTTCAGACGATGGCCCTCTGGCAGGGGCGGCTCACGGCCATGGCGCAGGACCGCGAAGCCACGGTCCAGCGGTGGCTCGACGAGCGGCAAGAGGACGCCGTGACGCTCTCCTACTTTCCCACCGCCCGCCTCCTGGCCGCCGCTCCCGCGGGACCCGAGCAGGAGGCGGAAGCCGCGCATCTGCGGGAGATCCTTGCCGACATGGTCCGCCACGATCACTACGTGGGGGCGGCGTTCGTGGGGAGCGGCGGAGATCCGGTGACCTGGGCGGGGCAGCGGCCATCCCGCGAGGCGCTGGCCTTCGCGCGGGAGGCCGCCGCCAGCGGGACCGCTCACCGGCAGCGCTTCCTGGACGAGGCGGGAGGGCCTCTGGTGGCCACGGTGCAGGCGGTGCGAGGCCCCGCAGGCCCCGCGGCCGTGCTTCTGCTCTCGGACCCCGCGCACTGGCTGTTCCCCTTCCTGGCCAAGCAGCCCTTCCCCACGGAGAGCGGCCAGTGCCTGCTGGTGGAGCGGGAGGTGGCGGGGGTGCGCCTGTTGAGCCCCTCGCGCGGGGGCGCAGCGGGACGGTTGGTGACGCAGCCGGCCGCCTCCTTGGCGGTCTCCCAGGCCGCCGCGGGAGCGGAGGCCTTCGGGCTTTTGCACGATCTGAACGGCACGGAGGTATTGGCCGCCACGAGATATCTTGTGGGACCCGGTTGGGGGCTCGTCGTCCAGGTGGACCGCTGGGAGGCCATGGCCCCCTACCGACGCGCCCTGGCGGCCGGCTCCTTCCTTCTTCTCGCCGTCTTTCTCATCGGAGGCGCCCTGCTGTACGCCTACGTGCGGCACAGGCGCCTACTGGAGATGGGGCGGACGCTCGCCGAACGCGAGCGGACGCGGGCGCGCGAGGTCCTCCTGGCCCGCGTGCTGGCCACGCAGGTGCAGGCTCAGCAGGCCATGGTGAGGGCCGGGAGCATCGAGGAGCTGCGTCAAACCGTCTGCCGCCTGCTCGTGCAGGAGGCGGGTCTGAAGATGGCCTGGATCGCCCTCAAGGAGCAGGGCACCTTTCGGCTGGCCCCGGCCGCCGCCTACGGCATCACGCTGGAGGACCTCCAGGCCATCGAGGTCCGATGGGACGAGAGCCCCCTCGGCCAGGGCTCCATGGGCACCGCGGTGAAAACCAAGCGCCCCTCGCTCCACCAGGACCTCCTGAGCGAGCCGCGCTTTTCGCCGTGGAGCGGCTTCATGGAGCGCTACGGCTTTCGCTCTGTGGCGAGCTTCCCCATCGTCGTGCGCGGCGAGGTGGAGGGGGTGCTGGCCGTCTACTCGGGAGAGCGGGGGGCCTTCTTCCCCGAGCTCGTGGAGCTGCTCTCGGGCCTCGTCTCCGACCTCGCCTTCGCCGAGGAGGCGCTGGAGGACCGGCTGAAGCGGGCCAGGGCCGAGGCCGAGCTGGAGGAGAGCCGGCAGACCTTCCAGACGCTCGCCGAGTCGGCCCACGCCGCCATCTTCGTCTACCGCGGCGAGGAGTTCGTCTACGTCAACCCCGAGGTCTGCCGCCTCACGGGCTACGAGGCGGAGGAGCTTCTAGGCCGGAGCGTGCTCTCCGTGGTCCACCCCGACGATCTGCCCCTGGTGCGGGCCAACCTCCAGCTCCGCGGGGCTGGCGGGAGGGCATCGCCGCGCTACGAGTTCCGCGTGGTGACCAAGGGCGGCGAGATCCGCTGGATCGACTTCACGGCCGCGGCCTGCGACCTCCGCGGTGAGAAGGCCGTTCTGTGTACCGCCTACGACATCACCGAACGCAAGCGGGCCGAGGAGCGGCTCGCCGAATCGGAGCGGCGCTACCGCGCCTTCTTCGAGCGGAACGTCGCGGGAATCTACCGCAGCAGGATGGGCGGAGGTCTCACGGAGTGCAACCAGGCCTTCGCCAAGATGTTCGGTTTCGAGTCGCCCGAGGAGGCCGTGCTCCTCCCGGCGGAGTCCTTCTACGCGGCGCCGGCCGACCTGGCGGCTTTCCGGGAGAAGATGTTGCGCGAGCGGACCGTGACCAACCTCGAAATGCGCTACCGGCGCAAGGACGGCCACATTCTCTGGCTCCTGGAGAGCGCCGCGCTGGTGGAGGACGAGGCGGGCGGCCCGCCGTGGATCGAGGGGACCTGCATCGACATCACCGAGCGCAAGGGGCTGGAGGAGGCGCTGGCCCGCGCCAAGAACCTGGAGACGGTGGGGATGATCGCTGGCGGCGTGGCCCACGAAGTGCGCAACCCCCTCTTCGCCATCACGACCATCGTCACGGCGCTGGAGCGCAAGCTCAAAGACCACCGAGAGTTCGGCGAGTACGTC
>JAKAIJ010000305.1 GCA_021814355.1 Acidobacteriota bacterium | reverse complement strand
CGCCAACACGGCAGATGCGGCCGCGCCGCGGCAACCCTCCGGGCGCGAGGGGTTGGGGGCCGTCTGCGGCGTTGCGGCTCGTCGCCGATGCACCGTTCCGGCACGCATCGCCTTCCTCGCCGCGCCTTGCATCCGGCCCCCCAGCCTCTCGTGCGCGACCCACAAGGGGTTTCTCAACCGCCTGCAAGGGGAAACCGGCGGTCAGAACTCGATCCCGCGCCGGGCCGGGACGCCGGCGTCGAAGTAGTGCCTGACCTTTCTCATCTCGGTGACGAGGTCGGCCTGGTCCAGCACCGAGGAGAGCCGCGTCCGCCCCGAGAGGACCAGCTCGCAGGGCCGCCCGGCGTCGCGCCACGCCTCCAGGAGCGCGAGGAGATCCGCCTCGGTGATCAGGTGGTACTGCTGGGCCGAGAGAACCTCGTCGAGAATGACCAGGTGAACCTCGGACGAGGCGACGGCGGCGCGGGCCAGCGCGAGGCCCCGCTGCGCCTCCTCGCGGTCCCCGGGGAGGACGCCGAACCGGAACGTTCCGTCCGGCTGGATCCGCTCCCGGCCCGTGGGCTCGAGGCGGAGACCCGCGAGGGTGCGGAGCACCTTCCGCTCCGAGTAGTGCTCGTTCTGCCCGTCGTAGCCCTTGTCGAACTGGATGAAGACCACGCGATGGCCCGCCCCCACGGCCCGCACGGCCAGCCCCACGCAGGAGGTGGTCTTGCCCTTTCCATCCCCGGTGTAGACGTGGAGCTGGTGGCGGTCCGGCGCGCTCATCGTCCGCTTTCTCCGCGGGCATCGGCGCCCAGGATCACCACCGTGTCGCCGGCGCGCAGGCCGTGGGCCTTCGAGAGGCCGCCCCGGACCTCGAGGACGTTGCGCATGGCGGCCCGGGGGCCGTACTGCGGGCAGGGCTCCTTCGCGCAGGGGGGCGCCTCCTCGGTGATGTCCACCACCCGGTTGCCCGAGTCCAGCCAGATCATGTCCAGGGGGATCTTGCAGTTCTTCATCCAGAAGGTGCGCTGCGAATCCTCCGGGAAGAGGAACAGCATCCCCTCGCCGTCGGGAAGGGCCTCCACGTACATGAGGCCGAGGGCCTGCGCCTGGGGCTCGGTGGCCAGCCGCAGCGAGACCCGGTGGCCGTCCGGGAAGATGGCCGTGGGGGCGATGGCAGCGGGGCGCGACGCGGGCGCCGCCGCGACGGGTGCGGGGCCGCCGCCGCCGCACGAGGCGAAGGCGAGCAGCAGGCAGAGGGCGGCGGCGGGACCGGCTCTCATGAGGGCGCCGAGATCTGGTGGCGGACCCGCCAGAGGTAGTGGAGCCCGGAGTAGGTGGTGAAGAAGACCACCGTCCACTGGAGGCCGAGGACGAGGAGCTCGGGCAGGTCGAAGGCGTTCTCGATGAGGCAGGCCACGGCGAAGGCGATCTGGAAGAAGGTCGTGCACTTTCCCGGCCAGCTCGGGGGAAACTTCTGGATGCCCGCGTGGAGGTGGAGCAGGAGGGCGATCAGGACGATGACCACGTCGCGGCAGATGGTCAGGATGGGGAGCCACACGGGGATGGGGTGGGGAAGCCCGATGTTCGGGAGCGCGAGGGTGACGTAGGCCGTCGTGAGCATGAGTTTGTCGGCCATGGGGTCGAGGAAGGCGCCCAGGGAGGTCTTCTGACGGAAGTAGCGGGCCAAGAATCCGTCGAGGGCGTCCCCGAGGCCGGCGCCCACGAAGAGGAAGAACCCCGTCGTGTAATGGCCGTAGATCATGGCCATGAGAAAGAAGGGGATGGTGGCCATCCGGAGGATCGTGATGAGGTTCGCGTAGGTCAAATCGGGCCCCACCCCGCAGGGAAGTTCGGAGTTTGTCCCAGATGGCTCGTAAAGATCCTGGAGGCCGGCGGCGGCGCGACGCCGCCGGCCTCCAAGCCTCGATACGCGGTCGGCTGACCCGGAGCTACTTCTTCTCGACCACGTCCCCGACCTGAGGCTTCACGCCGGCGTCGGCCACGCCGATGGAGAGGTGGTCGGCCACGACCTTGGTCACCATGAAGCTCCCCAGGGTGCTCTTTTCCTGTCCGAGGATCTTGCCCGTGTCGGGGTCCGTGATCGTCTCGCCCACGCGGCTCAGGGAGAAGACGTCGCCCTCCTTGACGCCGTCGGTGGAGCCCAGGCTGATGTAGACCTTGCCGTCGCCCACCTTGGCCACCTTGCCCGAGACCCCCGCGGCGGAGCCGAGGCTGTCGCGGATGGCGTCCGCCTTAGAGACGATGGTGGCCACGAGGCGCTGCACGGCGGGCTCGAAGATCTGGCGGGCCTGGGACTCGTCCCAGTCCACGCCGCCGCCGAACCCGGCCACCTGGACCTTGGAGAAGGACTGCTTGCCCGACTCCGAGCCGGTGTAGACGATCTCGGCCGTGGTGGTGTTCACGAGCTTGATGTTGACGGTCCCCTCGGCGGTGGTCTTGCCGACGTTGAAGCCGATCCCGAAGGCGCCCTCGGCCCCCGACTTGTGGCGGGAGAAGTCGGTCACCGCCCCGATCACCACGAGCTGGCA
>JAKAIJ010000304.1 GCA_021814355.1 Acidobacteriota bacterium | reverse complement strand
ATCGGGCCCGCGGGCGGAGGCGGCTCTTGAACCGCCTGGCGCTGGTAGTCGGGGATGCGGGCGTAGGGCTCCGCGAGCGCCTTGCCGTTCACGAAGGCGCGGTTCTGGACCACTTGGACCACGTCGCCCGCCCGCGCGATGACCCGCTTGATGAAGGGGACGTCGGGCTTACCGGGATACTTGAAAACGATGATGTCGCCCGGCTCGGGCGCCCGCAGGGGCAGGACCGCGCGCTCCCAGCCGAAGAGGGCGGGACCGTAAACGAAGGAGTTGACCAGGAGCCGGTCCCCCACGAGGAGGGTGTCCTTCATGGAGCCCGAGGGGATGTTGCTGTTCTGGAAGACCCACGTCCGGGCGAAGAGGACGAAGACCAGGACCACGCAGATCGTCTCCCAGTAGTCCCGGACGACCCCCTTGGGCGGGCCGGGATGGGGGGGCTCGGCGGTCTTCGGTCGCCTTTCGGCCATCAGGTCCCTTCCGGAAAAGCGCGCCCGAGCCGCTCGAGGGCTTCGGCGGGTCCCGGCACGCAACCTAGATAGTCTAGCAGATTTTTCTCCATCACGGCGAACTGATTCAGGGGGGCCAGGACCGCCTCCCACGCCGCGCCCACCAGCACCATGGGCCGCGGCGGCAGCAGCGCGGCTTTCCAGAGGGCCCAGACGAACGTCACCTCCGAGAGGGTGCCGACCCGAGGCTCCATGGCCACGAAGCCGTCCGCCCCCTCCACCAGGCCGCGGGTGCGCGCGAACAGGTCGTCGGTCCAGACCGCGCGGTCGAGGTAGGAGTTCGGAATACGGGTCCGGAAGGCGGTGCAGAGGACCCCCTCGGTTTCGGCGCCGCCTTCGCGTGCGCCCAGGCTCACGGCCTCCATGACGCCGCCGTAGCCGCCCGTGGCGACCCGGAAGCCCGCGGCCGCAAGCCCCCGCCCGAGCGCCCGCGCCCGCCCGTACTCCTCTCCACCCGGCGCCGCGTCCGCCCGGCCGAAAACCGCGATCCGCCCCCGTTTTCCCACGGGGCCATTCTAGCAGACTGTCGAGAAACTCGCATGGGCCGCACGTCAACGCCCGGGGCCGCCCTTGGATTCGACCGGCCGTTCCGTTAAGATGGCCGCCGGGGGAGAGCCATGGGCGAGCGCATCCTCGAAGGGGTGCTCCGGGCGGTCAGCGTTCCGGACGTGCTCACCTTCGTGAACATGCTCAAGAAGACCGGCACTCTCTCCTTGCGTACGGAGACCTCCGTCCGCAGGCTCTACTGGGAGCGGGGCGAACTGGTCTTTGCCTCCTCCAATCTCCCCGAGGAGTCCCTCGGCAGCTTCCTCGTCCGCCACGGGCGCATCACCCCCGACCAGAACCTCCAGTCGGGCCTCCAGGTGGAGCCCGGCAAGCGCCAGGGCAAGGTCCTGGTCCAGATGGGGATCCTGACGCCCAAGCAGCTCTGGTGGGCGGTGAAGAACCAGGTCCTCGAGATCGTGTACGGCCTCTTCTCCGTCCGGGAGGGCACCTTTTTCTTCGAGGAGACCGAGGAGGCCAACGAGGAGAAGATCAAGCTCTCCACCTCCACCACGAACATCATCATGGAGGGGATCCGCCGGCTCGACGAGTGGCCGCGCATCAAGGAGCTCATCCCCTCGGACCACCTTGTCCCCCTCCTGACCCCCAGCGAGGTGCGCGATCCGGGTGTGCGGTTTCTGGACGGGGAGCTCGAGATCCTGGCACTGGTGGACGGCCGGCGCTCCGTGCGGAACATCATCTATCACTCGAACCTGGACGAATTCGAGACTCTCCGGGTGCTCATGGCCTTCGTTCTGGCGCGTTACGTGCAGATTCCGGGCGGGGGCGCGGGCGGCGAGGAGGACGAGGAGGACTCCCAGGCACTCGAGGGGCTCGTGGACCGCTACAACCAGCTCTTCGAAAAGATCGCCTTCGAGCTGGGGATGCGGCTGCCCGCGGGCGAGCGCGAGGCGCTTTTCGCCGGGGCGCTGGATTCCGTCCGGGGCGGGGTGCTCGACGGCACGGCGTTCCAGGGCTCGGGGCACCTGCCGCCCCGGACGCTCACCGCCAACGTGGCCGACCTGCCCGCGGAGCAACGCTACGCCGCACTCCACGGCGCGCTGGACAACGTGCTCTCCTTCCTCCTCTTCGAGGCAGGAAAGCATCTGGACGCCGACCAGCGGGCGGGGCTCTACAGGCTCGTGGAGGAGAGGGTCGGCGCCTCCGCCGGCTGATCGGGGACGGAGGACGGCGGCGGGGCCGGAACGGCCGCGGGCGCCTCCCGCTTCAGAGCTAAGTAGGCCACTTGGGTCCGGATCTCCGCCACCCTCAGGAACGCCCCCGAGAAGAAGGCCGCCTCCAGGAACAGGAATGTCGCCACGGCGGCCCCAGCGGAGACGTGGCCCGGCGCCGCCTTCACCGCGAGCGCGAGAAGGGCGATCCGGATGGCCGCGAAGAGCCAGGTGAGTGGCGCGGTGACGGGCGACGTCCTCAGCGAGAAGGCGAATCCCCTCAAGAAGGCCTTGGCGGGATTTCCGCCCGCGAGGGCATACCAGGCGCGCCCGAACCCGAGCTCGCCCG
>JAKAIJ010000303.1 GCA_021814355.1 Acidobacteriota bacterium | reverse complement strand
TCCGATCTTGGACCCGCAGAAAACGGGCAAACTCGATGCGCGGCTCACCTCCGAGGCCTCTCACGGAACGTTGCGGGTGCATTATCCCTCTGGTATTCTGCAGATCTACGAAGGCGAGCGCCTTCTGGGCACCTCGGGCAAGCCCCTGAGCCTGCCCCCTGGAGAGCACGTCCTGCGCGTCCTCGATCGGGTCCTCCGTGGCGAGCGGGAAGAGAGGGTGACCCTCCAGACCGGCGCCACGACGGCTCTCAAGGTGCCCCCCTTCGCGACGGGTCAGGTCTTTCTCTACGGGAAGCCGGCCAACGAAGGCAAGGTGAGCGTGGATGGGGCATACCTCGAAGAGCTTCCCCTCAACGGGACGACGCCGCTCGCACTCGGGCCGCACCAGTTCCTCGTGGTGGGACCGGGAGGCAAGCGTGTGGCATTCGCCTGGTCCATCAAGGGTGGAGAACAGACCCGCGTGGTGGACTTCTCCGCGGGACGCGTGGAAACCCCTTAGACCGATTTTGGCCCTCGTTCTGCTCCTGGCCGCGGGTTCGGCCATTCGCTCCGCCTCCACCTACCCGCCCCAGCCCGACGGCCGGCTGCCCGCGAGGGAGAGCATGGACGCTTCCAGGCTGGCCCTCTTCGCCGGCCGGCAGGACCAGGCCTATCGCCTCCTCCTCCTCGCGGAGCCGGACCTGGAGAAAGATCCCGCCTGGCTGGACCTCGCCACCCGCGTCTACCTCGCCCTCGACAGGCCGGGACGCATCGCGGAGATCCTGCTGAAGATGGTTTCCACCGACCCCACGGCGTTGGCGAGGGCCAGGGCGGTGCTGGAGCGGATGGGCAACGGCTCGGTCCACACGACCTTTCAGGCGCAGGGACGCTGGCCGATCACGGACCGGAAGAGCCTGAAGCCGATTTTGGCCGTGGCCCCTGCCGGCGGGGGTTCGGCCTTCCTCCTCACGGGGGACGGGCTCCAGCGGGTGGCTCCTGATGGTACCTTCGCTTCTCCCAAGCCCCTCCCCGGCGGTCGCGATCTGACCCTCGACCCCGCGGGTGCCCCCCTTGCCCTCGGCGAGTCCAGCGTCCTCTGGGACGATGCCGCCATCAAACTTCCCCCAGGAATCACCAAGCCCGTCTCCGCCGCTGCCGCGCCGGACGGGAGCTTCTTCGTCCTGGAACGGGGTACGCCCCGACTTAACAGGGTGAGCGCAAGAGGTGCCTCTCTGGGCAGCGTGGACATCGCCGCCGGAGACCCCGTGAAGGTGCGCGTGGACCGGGCAGGCAGGATCTATATCGCCGACCGGGACACGGGACAGGTGAAAATCTACGGCGCCGATATGTCGGTCGTCCGGACCATGACGCTCACCGCGGGCGGCAAGCCCCTCCGCAAGATCGATGACTTCACCCTGGACTTCGCGGGCAACCTCCTGGTGACCGACGCGGCCACTCACGAAGTTCACCTGTACTCCGGCGCCGGCCAGCTCATCGCGACCCTGGGCGGCGAATCCACCAGAGCCGACGCCGCGGGTTGGGATGGTCTGGGGACCTTGGTCGTGCTCGACCGCAAAGAGGGCTCCCTCTGGAGGTACGGGTCGTGAGGCGGGCGCTGCTCCTGATACTGCTTCTGGCGATCGCCGCAGGGGCAGGGGCCCAGGTGGTCCTGGAGGAGATCGGCGCTCTCCAGGAATCTTTCAACTCCGCCCAACAGGCCTACCAGTCGGTTCAGTTTCCCAAGGCCGTGGACAGCCTGAACCCCCTGGTGGAAACCCTCTCCCGGTGGGAGAAGGCAGGGCGCCTCCAGCCCAGCGACGAGGCGCTCCTCCAGAGAGCCCTTGAATTGAGGGGCATCTGTTTCTTCAACCTCGGCAAGATGGACCTCGCCCGCCAGGACTGGACGAGGCTCGTCCAGCTCCGGCCCGAATATCCCTTCGCCCTCACAAAGAATCCCAAGATTGGAAGGGCCTTCGAGGATATCCGGTCCTCCCTCACGGGGACCCTTGTGTTGAGCGTGGAGCCCTCGGACAGCCAGATCTTCCTCGACGGCCGCGCTCTCGGAACGGCCGCGGGTTCGCTGCCCGTCCTCAAGGGTCTGCACGCCCTCCGTGTTTCCAGGCCCGGTTACGAAACCCAGGAGCGGGAGATGCCTGTGGAGGTGGGCTCCACATTCCAGGTGTCCGTCAAGCTCATCCCCAACGCGCGGACGATCTATTTCTTCGTCCACCCCGAGGGGACGCAGCTCCTGGTGGACGGCAAGCCCGTGGGGCGGGCGGACAAGGCCGCCTTGGCCCAGGAGGATTGGGCGCGCTTCGCCAGGGACAACGGCGAAGATCCCTCCAGGGTCTACGTCATCCCGGCTCTCCATCTGCCCCCCGGCGACCACCGGGTGGCGCTTGCTTACCCCTGTTACAGGAAGAGGGAGTTCGCTCTAACCGTGGTGCTGGACAAGGTGAACAACAGCCCGGGGCTCGTGAAACCCATCAGCCTCGAACGGCGGACGGTGAACCTCGAAATCCTCTCACACCCGTCGGGCTCGGAGGTCACCATCGACGGCCAGGTGGCGGGAACCACGCCTCTCCGCCTGTCCGACTTTTGCATCGGC